>JBEDJE010000157.1:0-547 GCA_041172985.1 Actinomycetota bacterium | reverse complement strand
GGTTTATCGCTTGAAACGGACGACGTGAAGACCAGCGTCAAAGCTGCAGTTCGCATCGATGGTGAACAGGTGTACAGCCCAGCGCGTAGTAAGTACCTCAAGCAGGGTATGGATATTGGTACGCCAAGCGTGAAGACAGGTTTCACCAAGGACCTGTACGTCACTCTTGAAGGTAATGTTCGCCCAACTGACACCGAAGCACGAATCAAGATTTTTGTGAAGCCACTCATTTTGTGGTTGTGGATTGGCGGGGCATTAATGGCCATCGGAACAGTGCTCGCCGCATTCCCTGGCAAACGTCGTCGACCAACTGCTCCGGTGTCAGCCGATACCGTAATGACTCAGCCCGATGTAGTGAAACATGTCTGAGCAGGCCCCTCGCCGCATTGCACCGATCATTTCGGTGGCGATTGCCGCAGTCATGGTTTTTTTCATTGTCATCTTGGCAATTTCGTCAAATAACAAAACAGAAAATGCAGCGACACCTCTGCTGTTAAAGCCGGCACCAGAGATAACGAGCACAACTTACGACGACGATGTGTTTTTG
>JBEDJE010000156.1:0-4020 GCA_041172985.1 Actinomycetota bacterium | reverse complement strand
GTGAAGAACAAGAGACTGGAACCCAAATCTTTTTGACCGACCATGACCACTACTGAGAATCCCCAGGCTGCAAGAAGCGGTAGCAAGTGTCGCGGTTCGGGCAAATAGAACCGACCGACTTTCCAGGTACCCGCAGCGATCAGTTCACGGTTGTCGGCCAGGTAACCAGCAATGAAAAGTGCGAGCGCAATCTTGGCAAACTCACCAGGCTGAAAGTTGATGGGACCGATACTGACCCAAATGCGTGCGCCACCACTGGAAAACCCACCAAAGAAGAAAAACGTCCACTTATATCGCGCCAAATCGTTGACCCGTTGAACGACGAAGAGAACCCCAATAAACGCCGCAACGCCAACAAAGGTCCAGGTTGTCTGTAATCCAGCAAGGCGTTCAGACAGACGAGCGATCATCACATACCCGATGCCATTCAAAAGTGTTGCAACGGGAAGCAAAGTTGAATCGGAACCGTTCGCCAGCCACCGCACTCCGATATGGGCCGTCATCAAGACCAAGAGCAACGCTGCCAAGAATGGCAAGATCCGTGGAGGAATGACTGAGTTCTGACCGAGCGAAGCCAATGTGTACGCACCAGCAGTGATGACACCCGCCATCAGTACAAGGCGAAATTCGGTTGAACGCCGTCGGGCGGCGGCATCGCTGTGAGTGTTAGTCACTGGCTCGATGTGATGGCCGAAATAATCACCGTTGCGGTGATTGCTGCCGATGCCAACCACATCGCGTATGTCGCAACCGTGAACCACCGAGATGGTCGTGGGGGAGCGATGTCATCAATTGCTATAGCCGGGGTAATCACTGCAATTTCTTCGGTAATCGTTGCGGCCGTTGACGTTGCGTCAAAATCGTCGGCGATGACTTGTAGTTCAGGCTCAGAAGCAACGACTTCTTCATTCTCTACAACTGCAAAATCAACCACAACAACTGTGATGTTGTCACGTCCGCCATTGCGGTTAGCAAGGTCAACGAGTCGATCGGCTAGATCTTGCACCGAAACTGATAAACGGATCTCAGCTTCAATTTCATCATCGTCGGCTTCATCAACCAGGCCATCGCTGCACATAATGAAGCGATCGCCGTCTTCAACGGTCATTGGGAAGGTGTCGATGTCAACCCATGACTCAATTCCCATTGCTCGCAAAACAATGTTGCGCTGAAAGTGCACACGAGCTTCGGCGCGCGTAATGGCTCCGCGATCGACCAATGTTTGAACGTGTGAGTGGTCTTTGGTGACTTGGCGCAGTTCGCCATGACGCCAGAGATAGGTGCGACTATCGCCAACATTGGCAACAACAATTTGATTGTCGGGACCGTTTGTGACTGCAAGTCCAGTCAGTGTGGTACCCATGCCGGTCTTTGATGAGTCGTGCATCGCCTCCATAAAGATGGCGGTGTTGGCAGTTGAAATGGCGTCGGCCAATAGTCCAGGTGAAGACACACGAACCTTGGGATCGGTGTAGACCTCTTGAAGAATGCGTACGGCGATTTCGCTAGCGACCTCGCCGGCACTATGTCCACCCATGCCGTCGGCAACAAAGTACAAACCTTCAATTGCAACGAAATTGTCTTCGTTGCCATCGCGTACTTGGCCGACATGTGTGGTGACACCACTTGTGGCGCGAATCATTTGACAGCCTCAATGATGACCGAACCAATTTGCACACGGTCGCCAATTTTCAGACCGGCAGTTTGGTCAATGCGATGGTTATTGACAAAGGTTCCATTTGTTGATGACAAGTCATCAACAAAGATTCGGCCATCGCGTGTGATGAAACGCGCGTGATGCGTGCTCGCGAATTCGTCATCGTCAAGACACATGTCATTATCGGTGGCGCGACCGATGGTGAATGGCTGCTCAAGAGTAAAAGTGAATCCTCTCAGTGGTGCGGGAGTAATCACTTTCATACGGGCAACACGATACGGGCGTGGAACCTTGACTGCGCCGACAGGGGAGTCTGATGTGATCATTTTCGGAGTACCAGGGCCTTGTGCAGACCTATTGACCGCGGGAACTCGGACTTCGTTCCATACTGCCCACAGAACTCGGGCAAAGAAAAGGTAGAGAGCAAGTAAAAGAACAATCTTGAGAACGCCGAGGAGCTGATCAGTCATGTTCGATAACCGTCGAGCGGCTTACTTGGCCTCGTAACGAATGGAATGACTACCAACCGAAATGATGTCACCGTCGCGAAGTGCGCGTTCGAAAGTAATCGTGACACCATTGACCTTGGTGCCATTGGTTGAACCTAAATCGTTCACGGCATATCCACCGTCGCGGGCTTTGATTTCGGCGTGACGGCGACTGACATTCGAGTCATCAAAGGCAATCTCGCATTCCGCTAGGCGACCAATAGTGAGAGTGTCTGTGCCGAGGGTGATTTTGCGGTCATCGGGCAAGGTGACGCGGGCAACGATGTCGGTAGAACCGGCTTTGCGTACGGATGAATCAACATCAATACGTCCTGTGCTGACCGCCTGGTCAATCTCGATTGTGACCGTGACCGACCCACGTAGGTGGTAGTTCTCGTCGGCGCAATACTCTTTGACTGCTTCGATGAGTTCGGTGATGAGGGCTGGTTCGACATCGGCCAGGGCGGCCTGATCGTCAGGAGCAAGCCGAACCACAAACTGGTTGGGGACGACCCGGCGACCCTTCATATCGACTGTGCGATTGCTGTCTATTTCTTTAATGAGTCGGCGGCCGATCTCGATCGGGCGGACATTGCTTTTAAATGCACGGCTGAACACACCCTCGACCATACGCCCTAGACCATCCTCAAAAGATTGCAGACCCACAAATTCTCCTAGAGAGAAACCCTTTGTTGCGTGTCTCAGGGTATCGGGGGGTTGGGGGGATGGTTCGGGCGTGGGTACCCTACAAGGCGTTACTCGGGCGAGTGGCGAAATGGCAGACGCGCTAGCTTCAGGTGCTAGTGATCGTAAGATCGTGGGGGTTCAAGTCCCCCCTCGCCCACTAGTAGTTGCCCTCTGTGCACTACGAAATCGTGCGCTACCGTGAAGGTCGTGACGGGCGACATTTTCATTTTGGGCGGATTTCAAACTGACTTTGCTCGCAACTATGCCAAGCAAGCGCTTGAGGTCAGCGATTTGGTGGCCGACGCGATGGCAGGCACGTGGGCGGACACTGCGATCGACCCGACTGATTCCAGCAGTATTCAGATTGACACCATTCATATTGCTAACGCCTTCGGTCAACTTTTCAATGGTCAGGGTCAACTTGGTGGAATGCCGGCAACCGTTGAACCGGCGTTGTGGGGGATCCCCTCATCGCGTCACGAAGCCGCATGTGCATCAGGCGGAATCGCCATCTTGGCGGCAATGGCTGAAATTGAAGCTGGGCGGTATGACTGCTCACTGGTTGTCGGAGTTGAACAAGAACGCAATGTGCCAGGCGATCAGGCGGCCGTCAATCTTGGTGCAGCCGCGTGGATCGGCCATGAAGGCCAAGGCGTCACCCATATGTGGCCGCACATGTTCAGTTTGTTGGCCGATGAATATGACGCGCGTTACGGGATTGACGAGCAACATCTTTCGGCGATTGCCGAATTGAACTTTCGAAATGCGAAATCAAATCCAAACGCACAAACTCGAACTTGGTCGCATACACCTGAGTCATTCACCGCCGATGATGTTGCTAATCCCATAGTGGTTGGGCGCATTCGTCGTTCGGATTGCAGTCAGATCACTGACGGAGCAGTGGGTTTGGTGCTCGCCAATCGCAAGCGTGCCGAAGAATGGGCGTCGCGTCGTGGACTCTCTATTGAGTCGGTCCCGCGGATCATCGGTTGGGGACATCGAACAGTTGGGTTGCCATTGGCTGAGAAATTGCAGCGCTCGGCTGACGATGAATATGTCATGCCCCATGTGCGCAAAGCAATCACTGATGCCTTTTCACGCGCGGGCATTGCTGATGTTGCAGGAATTGACGGCATTGAAACGCACGATTGCTTTACCCCTTCTGAATACATGGCGATTGATCACTTC
>JBEDJE010000155.1:0-5389 GCA_041172985.1 Actinomycetota bacterium | reverse complement strand
AGATTGTTCTGTGGCGATCTACGCACCCGTGAAGTCCGCGAAGTAACGACCACTGGTTCGGTCTTTGATCCGCGCATTGCCCCGACGGGTGACCGCATTGCTCATGTCAGTGGCAAGTCACTGCGCGTTGTCGATCTTGAAGGACGAGACTTTGAACTTGTTGGGCCGACATCATTAAACGAACCCGAACACGTTTCGTGGGGATCAGCCGAATTTGTTGCCGCCGAAGAAATGAGTCGCTATCGCGGGTTCTGGTGGGCGCCAACAGGTCATCACATTGCCGCTGGTGGGCGCCAACAGGTCATCACATTGCCGCGTGTCGTGTTGACGAATCGCCCATTGGCGAATGGTTCATCGCCGACCCCGCACACCCAGAACACAAACCCACTGCTATCCGCTATCCCGCAGCCGGAACAAACAACGCTCTTGTGTCACTTCATGTCATCCACGTCATTGACTCGGCACAAGTTGCCATCACATGGGACGTCGAGGCATTCCCGTATCTCACAACTGTTGAGTGGATCAATGATGATTCGCTCTTGTTGTCGGTGTGTTCGCGCGATCAACAGACAATTGTTGTCTTGCGCGCCTCAGCAACTGATGGAACAACAACCGAGATCAGTCGCCAAACCAGCACCTCGTGGGTCGACCTCATTCCAGGCACACCCGCACTCACGCATGACGGCCACTTGGTGATCGTTGACGATCGTGACGGAGTCAAGCGTCTCATCGTTGATGGCAATGCCGTCACTCCCCTCAACCTCAATGTGCGCAGTGTTGTTTCTGTTGCCAACGAAGCTGTTGTCTTTATGGCCAACGAGATTGCCCATCCCGAGGCGTTGTCGGCATGGAAGTGGACCAGCGATTCACTCACACCTTTGACATCACTTGATGGCATGCACTCAATTTCGCTCGGCGGACCGACCAGTGTTGTGCGGCGAGCAAGTACTTCCCTCACGTGTGCCACCACTACTGTCACGACAACTCTTCACGGGTCGCCATCAACACACAACATTGCCTCGTTTAGTGAAGAAGCTCTTGTGCAACCCAATGTGCAATTCATTCGTGCCGGCGCCAAACAGATTCCGTGTGCGCTGATCTTGCCGCGAGACATTAAGCCCGGAACCAAGTTGCCCGTGCTCATGGATCCATATGGTGGCCCACATGCGCAACGCGTTGTTGATGCCTACACCGCCCATTGCACATCGCAATGGTTTGCCGATCAAGGTTTTGCCGTGTTGGTTGTTGACGGTCGCGGAACACCTGGCCTTGGTACCGAGTGGGAACGTGCGGTCTACCTTGATTTGGCGACCACTGTTCTTGAAGATCAAGTAGATGCATTGCACGCGGTGGCCGCCGATCATCCTGAAATGGATCTTGATCGCGTAGCTATTCGTGGCTGGAGCTTTGGCGGTTACTTGGCTGCACTTGCCGTGTTACGTCGACCCGATGTTTTCCATACCGCAATCGCTGGTGCACCAGTGACTGAATGGCGTTTATATGACACGTTCTACACCGAGCGTTACCTGGGCAACCCGGCTATAGATGCTGCTCCATATGAATCAACGTCGTTGATCAATGAAGCCCACAAACTGTCGCGACCGTTGTTGTTAGTGCACGGACTCGCCGACACGGACTCGCCGATGACAACGTTGTCGCGGCCCACACATTGCAGTTCTCGTCAGCATTGTTGGCTGCGGGTAAACCTCATGAAGTGTTGCCATTGAGTGGAGTCACGCATATGACCCCACAAGCAGTTGTCGCCGAGAACCTACTGCTGCATCAACTCAACTTCTTGCGCCGCACGCTGTAACAGCAATTACGGATTGCGAGCTTCAGCAATTCGAGGTCGGCCAGTGAGATCATTCGCAATCGTCACATCGGCATAGCCAAAGCCCTCAAGCAGTGCTTTAACCGCATCACCCTGCAGGTAACCGATCTCCATTACCAACCAGCCACCACTGCGCAACCACTCTCGGGCATCACGGGCAATCGTGCGTACATCATCAAGCCCATCGTCGCCAGCGAACAACGCGGTGTGCGGTTCGTATTCAAGGACCGACTCGGCAACTTCAGGATCACCGTCAGCGATATACGGCGGATTACTCACAACCACGTCAATCTCGCCACGCACATCAACTGGCAGCGCATCAAACCACGAACCGTGACACACCCGAACATTGGCGGCGGCGCGACCAAGACCGATTGCATTTGCTCGCGCCACGTCGACAGCATCAGTTGAATAGTCGGTGAGCCACACTTCGGTTCCCGTGAGCGGCAATTCAGCCGCCAGCGATAATCCGATTGCACCAGATCCGGTGCCTAAATCAACAACGCGACGCTGGCCAGCAACGCCACGCGCCAACTCAAGTGCGCGCCCAGCCACCATTTCGGTTTCGGGCCGCGGAATCAACACCCGACGATCGACCATTAACTCAATCGTGCGAAACGACCAGTGCCCCATCACATAGGCCAGAGGTTCACCGGCGCGATAGCGAGCGACCATCGCATCAAGTTGCGCAACCATACGCTCGGTCGCAGGTTCATCTAGCTCGGCTAAAAACTCATCGCCGTCTAAACCACACGCCGTTTCACAAATCCATCGGGCTTGGGGTCGTTCACCCAAGACTTCAATGGTCTCATTCAGCAATGTTCGCCAAGTCACTGCACCACTTGTATCGCGAGCCATGGCTAGCAGACTCAGTCTTCTTCGCCAGCTAACTGACGCGAACGTTCATCAGTTGCCAACGCATCAATCACACCATCAAGATCGCCTTGCAACACATCGCTCAACGAGTAAATCGTGAAACCAATACGGTGGTCAGTCAGACGATTTTCTTTGTAGTTATAGGTACGAATCTTTTCGCCACGTCCACCACCGCCCACTTGCGAACGGCGTTCGGCCGACATCTTGGCTTCGTGTTCGTCTTGAGCAGCCTTCAACAAACGTGAGCGCAACACGGTCATTGCTCGCGCCTTGTTTTGCAACTGGCTTCGTTCGTCTTGCATTGTCACCACAACACCCGTGGGCTTGTGAGTAATACGCACAGCCGAGTCGGTCGTGTTGACACCTTGACCACCAGGACCACTCGCGCGATACACGTCAATCTGCAAATCTTTTTCATCAATATGAATATCGACTTCTTCAGCCTCGGGCAAAACCATGACTGTCGCCGATGACGTATGAATACGTCCTTGACTTTCAGTGACCGGTACGCGCTGCACACGATGCGGTCCACCTTCAAACTTCATTCGTGACCAGGCATCGTCGCCCTTAATCATGAAGACGACTTGATTCAGCCCACCCATTTCACTTGGATCAACTGACAAGTTTTCAATCTTCCAACCACGACGACTGGCATAGGCCCCGTACATGTCATACAGATCGCGTGCAAATAAGTTGGCTTCTTCGCCACCCTCGGCTCCACGGATTTCCATGATGACGGGCTTGCCATCATTCGGGTCTTTCGGCAACAACAACGCCTTCAGTTCTTCTTCAAGTCGCTCGACATCGGCATCGGCTGAATCTTTTTCGGCCTTCAACTGTTCTTTTTCTGATGCATCTTCGGTCATCGCCAAAAGTTCGCGAGCAGCTTCAACGTCAGAATTGCGTGATTCAATTGTGTTGATGCACTCCACAACCGGAGTCAGTTCTTTGTAGCGACGCGAAATATCGCGCAAACGATTTTGATCGCTTAAGACATCGGGATCAGACAGCATTGACTCAAGAGTCACATGCTCGTTTAAAAGTGAATCCCAACGGTCTTGCATAGTTCTCTCAGGCTAGGCGTAACGGGCGGCGTTACGGCTTAATCAGCGACATGAATCAACTGCGAGTTATATGCCAACCACTCGAGCAGGGTGCTTCATCATCTCAACAAGGCGTGTCGTCACGGCTGAAACATCCCGCTTGGGCACTACCACTACAAGTTCAGTCTCGGGGTCGGCGTGATACAGCCGAGCATCAACGGCGAAAGGAATGACATCAAGATCAATGCCTGTCGAAAAGACCGTCACGACGCGTTGACCATCAGCTTTTTCACCAAGGGCAACACACGGAATCGGGTCTTTCAGGTTTGGCCGCGGAGAAGCCGACGCCACCGCGCGCAATGAAGTCGCCCCAACGAGTTCGGGCTGTTCAATCACCAAGGTCCGCAAGGCGCGCTCGGCACCTAAACGATTGAGCGGATGAGGATCGGCGCCAGGCGTGCGATGTTTACGCACCACGTCAACAATGCGCTTTAACGACTGCGTGGTGGGAGTGTCGCCATGCATCATGCCGAAGGCTTCGCGGTCATGAGCGCCCACGCCCACTTCAAGTCGATGCACTCCGGTGTAATCATCGGTCACGACGCGACACACTTCAAGTCCGCGCACTTCGCCAGTGATCACGCCGTGTTCAATAATCACATCGGCACCGCTGTCAGTGATGGTTGGAATGAACAAATCGTGGCCCGGAGTTACGTCTATTTCACGCGGTGCGGGTTCACCCTGCACCTGAGTCATCGTGACTCCGTCGATATGCCATACCGTGATCGACAAATCGAAACCAGCGGAGCGTCGCGCCAATGTTGTTGTTTCGGCACTTGCCAAAATATGCAGATCACGTACGCCATGTCGCGAGGCCCAAGCCAGTGCAACGCCTAAGCCACGTTCGGGCTTATCTTCAATGAGAACCCACGATGCATTGTTGGCCGTCATCGCCGCACCAACCGACAGACCGATCTGGTCGGTGGGTTCAATCTCGCCAAAATGTTCGCGAACAAGCGCGACTAATTTGATGCCGTATAAACGGGCTTTGAGTTCGGGATCCATAGCAATGTCAGACATGAATCAACACGACAATCTCAAGGAGGCAATTTCAGTTGTAGACACCGGACAACACGTCACGGTCAACGAAATGGGATCAGGCTTTGTTTTTGCGCTCGCCATAACGCTTGTTGAAGCGCTCGACGCGGCCACCGGTGTCAACCAGCTTCTGCTTACCAGTGAAGTAAGGGTGGCACTCGTTGCAGAGTTCAACGTTGAGATCGCCAGCACGCGTTGAACGAGTTTCAAACGTGTTGTTGCATGAGCAACGCACGGTTGTGAGCGAGTAGTTCGGGTGGATGTCGGCCTTCATGTCTTTTCGTCCTCTTAATTCGAGCCCTAGCGGGACCTCACGAGCCTAGCGGTGGTCTGCGCCAGCGCCACCTTGAGCCCTGGGCAAATGGTGGGTTGGCGACCCGATCAGGGGTCACCAACCTCACATCGTGGGGGTTTTGCCGATTTCGGCCAAGAACTCATCGTTGTTCTTGAACTGCTTGAGACGGTCAATGAGCAACTCAAGACCCGGTGCCGGATTGCCATCAGATGCCAAGCCCGAGAGAACTCGGCGCAACTTCCAGAC
>JBEDJE010000154.1:0-4233 GCA_041172985.1 Actinomycetota bacterium | reverse complement strand
GGTTGAAGGTTCAACCCGCGTGATCATCGTGCACGATTTTCAATTGCTTGCCGATGGCGCACGCGCCTCGTTGCTCAAAACGATTGAAGAACCCGATGGTGAGACAGTCATGATCATGTTGAGCGACGACGTTCCCGACAACATGATCACCATTGCCTCACGATGTGTGCGTATCGACTTTCAGCCCATCACTGATGAATTAATTGTCAAGCAACTCGTTGATGAAGGTGTTGACTCAAAGAAGGCGACCGCAGTTGCTCGAGTGGCGGCCGGAGATCTTGAGCGAGCACGCGTATTGATCAATGATCCATCACTTGCATCACGGACCGATTTGTTCGCCAATGTTCCAACTCGTCTCAACGGTACAACCTCACGTGCGATTGAAATAGCCGGCGAACTTTTGAGCGCCGTTGATGCTTCACTCGCGAGTTATGAATCAAAGCAAGAAGCCGAACTTGCCGAACTCGAAGAGCGAGTGAAGTTTTTGGGTGAGCGCGGAAGCGGTCGCAAGATTTTGACCGACAAACACAAACGTGAATTGCGTCGATACAAGACTGACGAACTTCGTTCTGGTCTTCGCATGCTCACCTTGGTGTACAGCGAAGCACTCAAGAAGTCGACCGAAGCAACGGCACATCATCAAACCGATTCGTATGTGCGAGCAGTGAAAAAGATTCGCGATGCCAGCGTGGCACTCAGTCGTAACGTCAACGAGAAGTTGCTCTTCGAGAACCTCTTGATGTCACTCCCCTCCATCAACTCGTGATTCTGGTGCAGAATCGTTGCGTTTTTCGCAACAATTCTGCACCAGAAGCACACAGTTATTGGTGGTAGTTGGGGGCTTCGTTGGTGACAAGCACGTCGTGGGGATGGCTTTCTTCGCGACCAGCAGTTGTCACTCGCATGAAGCGAGCCTTAGTACGCAACTGATCAAGATTGGCAGCACCGACATAGCCCATTCCTGAACGCAGTCCGCCGACGAGTTGATACACGACATCGTGTAACGATCCCGAATACGCGACGCGTCCTTCAATGCCTTCGGGAACCAACTTGTTGCGCGCAGTACCTTGGCCGCTTCCGTAGCGATCGGCGCCGAGCCCTTGCATCGCGCCGAGTGATCCCATTCCGCGATAACTCTTATAACGACGACCTTCAAACAATTCCATTTCGCCTGGAGCCTCATCGGTTCCGGCCAACAAGCTTCCGAGCATGACCGAACTTCCCCCCGATGCCAAGGCCTTCACAATGTCACCCGAATAAGTCACTCCACCGTCGGCGATGATCGGAATACCCAATTCACGAGCACGACTAGCGGCATACCAAATCGCCGACAACTGTGGCATACCTGCACCTGAGATCACACGAGTCGTACAAATTGATCCAGCGCCAACACCGACCTTGATCGCATCGCAACCAACTTCGGCCAATGCATCAACACCTTCTTCGGTCACGACGTTGCCCGCAATCACTGCCAAGTTTGGCCAGGCCGACTTGATGCGGCGCACTGCAGTCAACACACCTTGGGTATGACCATGTGCGGTGTCAATGACGACGACGTCAATTGACGACTTCATTAATGCTTCGACACGATCTTCAAGATCGGGTCCAACACCTACGGCTGCACCAACACGTAAACGTCCGAGATCATCGTGAGTTGCGTCTGGGTAGTCGCGCTTCTTCATGATGTCTTTCACCGTGATGATGCCAACCAGATGTCCATCTTTATCAACGAGCGGCAATTTCTCAATGCGATGCTTCTGAATAATCGTCTGGGCTTCGGCCAAGGTTGTGTCTTCGCTGCCGGTCACAAGCGGGGCCTTGGTCATGAAGTCGCTCACGGGGCGGCGGAAATCTGCTGGTTCACAAAAGCGAATGTCGCGATTGGTCAAAATACCGACGAGCACTCCGGCCTTATCAATGATCGGCACACCCGAGAACTTGAATCGACGCATGAGGTCTTCGGCTTCTTGTAACGAGGCATCGGGTCCAAGTGTCACCGGATCGGAGATCATTCCTGATTGCGAACGCTTCACTCGACGAGCTTCGGCTGCTTGATCTTCAATACTCATGTTGCGATGCAAAATTCCGATTCCGCCCAAACGCGCCATCGCGATTGCCATCGGTGCTTCAGTCACTTTGTCCATCGCTGCCGACAACAACGGCACGGCCAACGTGATCTCGCTCGTCAACTGAGTGCGCACATCTACTTGATCGGGAAGAACATCGCTGAATCCGGGGACCAAAACGACATCGTCAAAGGTGAGACCTTCGTGGGGGCTAAAGACTGTGTTGTTAATCGGGTTCATGAGGGTTCTCCAACTTTCGAGTATTTCACTGACAATTCTCGCAGTACTCCGACCAGTAGTTGATGTTCTTGGCGATGCATTTTTTCTTCAAATATTTCTAGGGTGTCATTCGGGGCGATCTCGACTCGGGCACTCGCCAAAACCGGTCCGCTGTCAACACCTTCGTCGGGGACGAAATGGACCATGACCCCACTGTGGTTGCGTGTCCCATTTTGAAATTCGGCGAAGGCCTTTTCGATAGCCCCAACTCCGACAATGTCACCCGGCAACGATGGGTGCAGATTGACGACCTGCCCAGGAAACCACGACAGAAATTCCATGCTGAGAATGCGCATATATCCCGCAAGAACCACAAAATCAGCCATGAAGCTGGAAACGACTGAGGTTAAGCGAGTGTCATAGTCGGCCCTGCTTTCACCCGTCACTGCGCTCACGACAACAGCGGGCACCCCGGCGCTCTCGGCACGTTCAAGTGCCTTGACATCGTGCTTGTTACTGACAACCGCGACAACCTCGGCAGCCAACACCCCAGATTCACAAGCATCAAGGATTGCTTGCAGGTTTGAACCGTTTCCCGAAACCAGTACGACAAGACGCATATGACCATTCATGGCAATAACCTCACTTGTGGTTCGTCAGTAGCTCGTGGGACAAGTTCACCGATGACCCAGGTCTCTTCATCAAACGTGGCTTGAATCGCGGCAACATCTTCTGGCGCAACAATCACAATCATTCCGATACCCATATTGAGCGTGCGATACAGCTCGTGCGTATCAAGTTGACTGATTTCACGCACCAATTGGAAGAGTGGTGGCATTGTCCAACTACCAAGTTGTATGTCGGCACCAACTCCGGCAGGTAAAACACGCGGCACATTTTCGGGGAGTCCGCCACCAGTGATATGAATCAGACCCTTCAGCCGTGGATCGTGGAGCAACGGAGTCATTTCATTCAAGTAACTGCGGTGCGGGACCAACAGCGCATCAAGAATTGGTACTTGCAGTGGTTCGGGCATGGCATCATCGGGTAACCATTCAAAGATTTTTCGAAGCAACGAGTAACCGTTGGTGTGTGGACCGTTAGACGTCAGACCAATCAACACATCGCCCACCGCAACATTGTTTCGCGGTAACAATTGTTCTTTTTCAACAACTCCAACCAATGTTCCTGCAATATCAAATGCACCTGGTGAATAAACGCCGGGCATTTCGGCAGTTTCTCCACCGAGTAACACACACTCGTTATCACGGCATGCTTGCGACATTCCAGAAACGACAGCTGCCACCATTTCAGCCTGAATTTCTGACGATGCGACACAGTGATTCACAATGTCCATACCGACACCGCGGAAACGGCCCGAACGTGCTGCCAGTTCAACTTTGGTCCCGACACCGTCGGTTGAAGCAACCAACACGGGATGGTCGTATCTCTTGAGATGCGATACATCAAGTGCACCGCCGAATGATCCGACCCCGGCCAGAACATTTGAATTAGCTGTTGACGCGACACTGCCCTTCAGCAACGAAACGGCACGATTGCCTTCATCGATGTCAACTCCGGTTGATGAATACGACTTCACCGACAACGCCAATGATCGCCAGCCAATATCTCGGCGAAATTGCTGACCAGCAAATGAAATCTTTTCAACTCGCTCATAAGCGTGGGCTCGAGCCTGCGCCAAGTCTTTGCCACGGCCGACAACTGTGAGTACTCGCCCACCGTTAGTGACCACTTCAGCCTGTGAAGTTGTCGTTGCGCCATGGAAGACCGTCGCACCATCAACTCGCGCTTCAAGTCCGTTGATGACATCACCGTTGCGCGCAGTGACGGGATAGCCCGCCGATGCGAGAACTACAGCCATTGCACTTTGTTGCGACACCGTGAGTCGTAATTGTTTCAACTGCCCAGCAAGACATGCCAATGCAAC
>JBEDJE010000153.1:0-7694 GCA_041172985.1 Actinomycetota bacterium | reverse complement strand
ATTTGAACGCTTTTTGAATCCAAGTCGTATTTCAATGCCCGACATCGACATGGACTTTGACTCGCGCTATCGCGAGCAAATGATCCACTACGCGACTGACACTTACGGCCGAGAGCATGTCGCACAAATCATTACCTTCGGAACGATCAAGGCACGTAATGCAGTTCGCGATGCGGCCCGAGTTCTAGGTCACCCGTATGCGGTGGGTGACAAATTGGCCAAAGCGATGCCGCCGCTTGTCATGGGTCGCGATACACCGCTCAAATATTGTCTCGAGCTTGATCCCAAATACAAAGACGGTTATCACGCAGCTCAAGAACTTCGAGACATCTACGAGTCCGAAGCAGCTCAAGAACTTCGAGACATCTACGAGTCCGAAGAAGATATGCGGCAAGTCATTGATGTTGCCAAAGGTCTTGAAGGTCTGAAGAGATCAACCGGAATCCACGCGGCAGCAGTGGTGATTTCGAAAGAACCATTGACGGAATATCTGCCGCTGCAGCGTAAGCCCGAAGCGGGCAAACCCATTGAAGAATCGCAAGTGACGACGCAGTTCGAAATGCATGGCGTTGAATCACTCGGGCTGCTGAAAATGGACTTCCTCGGGCTGCGCAATCTGGATGTCATTACCGATGCGATGGCTTTGATCCGACTGGCAGAACCCAACTTTGATGTTGATGCGATTCCGCTCGACGATGCAAAGACTTTCGAACTTTTGTCGCGCGGCGACACCGTCGGTGTATTCCAACTTGAATCTCCGCCGATGCAGCAATTGCTCCGAGCGATGGCTCCCACCAGTTTTGAAGATGTGTCGGCTGTTATAGCCCTGTACCGACCTGGTCCAATGGGCGTCAACATGCATTACGATTTCGCCGACCGCAAGAACGGTCGCAAGAAAGTCGAGTATTTCCACCCTGACGCCGAAGAAGTTTTAGGTGACACCTTCGGTCTCATGATCTATCAAGAGAGCGTGATGCGTGTTGCACAACGTTTCGCTGGTTATTCATTGGCTGAAGCCGACAACTTACGTAAAGCTTGTGGCAAAAAAGAACGTGCGCTCATGGAGAAAGAGCGTTCTAAATTCGAACAAGGCTGCGAGACTTCGGGATACGGCGACATCCTCGGCAAACAACTTTTTGACATCATCGAAAACTTTGCCGACTATGCGTTCAACAAGAGCCACTCATTTGGTTACGGATACATCTGTTACCAAACGGCATTTCTCAAAGCCAACTATCCAGTTCAGTATTTTGCCGCAATGCTCACAAGCGTCAAAGACAATCTTGATAAGGCAGCTGGTTACCTCGTCGATGCTCGTACCGGCGGAATAACCGTCGGCCCACCAAATATCAATGTCTCCGATGTTGACTTCACACCACAGGTTGACGAGCGAGTTATTCACTTCGGTTTGTCAGCAATTAAAGGAGTCGGTCACGCGATTTGCGAACGCATCGTCGCCGAACGCCACGCCAATGGTCCATTTGAATCCTTTCACGATTTCGCCATGCGAGTTCCGACCGACTGCCTCAACAAGAAAGCGGTTGAATCGTTCATCAAGGCTGGGGCATTCGACAGTTTGGGTCATCCGCGCCAAGGCTTAATGGCAGTCTTTGAAAACATCGTTGATGACACCGTGTCACGCCGAGCCGAGGCCGACCAAGGAGTCATGAGTTTGTTCGACTCCATTGATACCGACACCGACCCATCATTCGATCTTGATATTCCGATACCCGAGAACGAATACGACAAGTCGATCAAGCTGAAGTTCGAGAAAGAAATGCTCGGTCTGTACATCAGCGATCATCCTTTGTTTGGTCATGAGTCATCGCTCAACAAGCATTCGACAACAACAACTGCCATGTTGGCCGAAGCCGAGAATGGGTCCATTTGGACTTTGGCGGGCATCATCACCAAGGTCGAACGTAAGGTCACCAAGAAGGGCGACCCGATGGCCATCGTGCATCTCGAAGATTTGTACGGGGGAGTAGAACTCACCGTCTTCACAAAGACATTGCAGGCACATGGGCATAAAATTGTGGACGAGGCGATTATCTCGGTGAAGTGTCGCGTGAACCGTCAAGATGACCGCATCAGTGTGGCCACGATGGAAATCACCCCATTGCAACTCTCCAATCGCGAACCCGAGTTGCGACTGAATCTCCCGGCGGTGGCCCTCGATCCCGAAAATGTCGCCCGACTGAAATCGATCTTGTCGAAATATCCCGGACCGTCGTATGTCTTTTTGCATATCGGCGATGCAAAGATCCTCAAATTGGGAGCCGAATTCATGGTTGACATCGACCGTGTCATTCCACCCTTACGGGTCGCATTTGGTTCCGGAGTGGTAGGGAGCAGGTCGTTTCGCTTGAACGACCTCCCAAGTGGCAGAATAGACAAAGTTCATTTACGGATCCGTTCATTCCGGGTCCACTCAGAGAGAAGCCGTTTTCATGTCCGTTGAAGTCGAAACAATAGATTGTGCGGCTCTCACGGAGGCTCAACTCGAAGACATGGTTGCCATGGGTGGCTCTTTTGACATGGAGCGTCTCGTCAAGGCCAAAGAGGATTGGGTGCTGTGCACCACCTCAGTCGAAGCTGGCAAAGTTCAAGGTTTTACTTTTTCCACTCTCGAGCGCATCGGCGGAACACCTTGTGTCTTGCTCGGATTGATGAGCGTCAAACGCTCATCAAAGCGCGACCAGATTCTCAAGGGATTGATGGCCGAAGCTTTCCATCGAGCTCTCATGGCATTTCCTGATGAGGACGTCGTGGTCGGTAGTCGATTCCTGAATGCCGAAGGACTTGAAGCCTTCAAACAACTCACTGAACTGATTCCTCGTCCTGGACACCGTGCAGTCGGTGAAGAACGCGCGTGGGGACGACGGTTGGCGCGTCGATTCGGCGTTGACGCCAATTATGACGAGAAGACTTTCATTGTGGCCAAAAAGGGTTTGTCGGGATTCCTCGATCACGAATCAACCAAGGCCGACAAGATCAAGCCAGAAATCGCCGAGTTGTTCGCTGGGGTCAATCCAGCCGTCGGCGGCTGTTTGATTATTCATGGTTGGACCATGACCGAGGATCTGCTCAAACTTGGCAAACTCAAGTAACCCGAATTCTTCGAGTCCTCTCGAGATTCTGTTGCGCCGTCGGCGCATGACCCGACGTTTTCTGAACGGTCCGTCCGATACTGAATTGACTACCTTGTGCCAATTGGCCCTGAGAGCGCCATCAGCTGGGTTTTCACAGGGTTCACATTTTCTTGTTTTGACTGGTGACGATCTCACAAAATTTTGGGAGGTTTCCCAAGCCGCCACCTGGTTTGGCTCGACCGCTCCTGGGGTCCTTGACGCAACGGCGGTCATCCTCATCCTTGGCGATCACGAGGCGTACACCGAGCGTTACAGCAAACCCGATAAAGCCCAGCACGGCCTCGAACAGGCCGACAAGTGGGTCACACCTTTTTGGTTGACGGATGCCGCAATGGCTGCTGAAAACCTCTTACTTCTCATTGAAGAGAAGCGTTGGGGAGCCTTGTTGTTTGGGCTCTTTGGCGACCCGCGAGTCACGCTTGATGCCTTCGCGGTCCCGGCAACGGTGGAATGTGTCGGAGCCATTGCCGTGGGTTTTCGCCATCCCGACGATCAACCGAGCGGTTCACCGACGACCCGTGCCCGCCGACCAGTATCTGACCTCGGACATTGGTGAAAACGAAATGGTGAAAACGAAATGGTGAAAACGAAATGGTGAAGCGACCACAAGGGTTTCAGATCTGAGCCCAACAGGGTTTAGGGTAAGTCTGTTCTCACAAGCGTTCATCGGAGCCACAATGACTAAGACAATCCCACACGTTGACTACCTAGAGCTTGGCGACAAGCCGCATCTCGTCGCGAACGAGTGCACCTCATGTGGTGCTCGCTTCTTTGATCGTCGCAATGCGTGCGCGAAGTGTTTCAAGAATGATTTCAAAAAGGTCGCAATCTCGACTGACGGAATCTTGAAGTCGTTCACAATTGTTGCTTTCGCTGCACCCGGCGTACCTGTTCCCTTTGTCGCAGGAATCATTGATTGTGGTGGAACCAGCGTTCGCGGCAATGTAGTGAATACCGAGCCGAGCCCAGAAAAGGTCACGCTTGGTATGAAGTTGCGCTTGACCACTTTCAGTATCGGAACCGACGAAGAAGGAACTGAAGCCATCGGTTTCGGTTTCGAACCAGCCTGATTTTTTAGACTCCCACTCATTTCACGACGTACCCATTTTCAACAACGAAAGCGAAGGCAATCATCATGGCAAGTGACGACATCTGGATCCTCGGAATTGCAATGACCAAGTTTGGTAAGCATTCCGATAAAGACATTGTTGACCTCGGTTCAGAAGCAGCCATCGCTGCGTTAGCTGATGCCGGCGTCACCATGGCCGATATCGGGATTTTGGCAGCCGGAAACCTCATGGGTGCCGGCGCAAGTTTCGGTCAAGCATTGCAAAAGCAGATCGGTCAGACCGGCATCCCGGTGTACAACGTTGCTAATGCATGTGCCACTGGAGCAACAGCGTTACGTACAGCCATCATGGCAGTGAAGTCAGGCGAAGTTCGTATGGGTCTCGCCGTCGGCGCCGAGAAGTTGTCCGGTGCTGGTTTGCTCGGCGGTGGCGGTACTTCGAAGAAAGACGGTAACAAGTTTGAACCACGTGGACGTTTCGGAAGCGTGCTTCCAACTGACGGTCGCATCGGAACCGACACCATGCCTGGAACATTCGCTCAAGTCGGAATGGAATACGGCCACAAGTACGGCGGAGTTTCCTTCGAACTGTTCGCCAAGATTTCCGAAAAGAATCATGCCCACTCGGTTTTGAATCCGATGGCTGCTTACCAAAAGCGATTCACCCTTGACGAAATCATGAATGACATGATGATCGCGTATCCAAACACTCGACCGATGTGTTCAGCAAACTGTGACGGCGCAGCCGCTGCAGTCGTGACTTCTGGTGAGGTTCTCCGGACGTTGTCGAAAGAACAGCAACGTCGCGCCATCAAGGTTTCGGCATCAGTACTCACAACCGATCCCTATGAAGAGGCTTGCCAGATTCTCCCCGACGTCAATACGTTGACGCGTAACGCGGCCAAGATTGCTTACGAGCAAGCTGGCGTGTCACCAAGCGATCTTGACCTCGTTGAACTTCATGACTGCTTCGCGACTGCTGAACTCGTGCACTACGACAACTTGATGTTGTGCCCCGAGGGTGGCGCAGTCGACTTCTTCATGAGTGGTGCAACCTGGCGTGACGGCTCGATGCCAGTCAACGTTTCAGGCGGACTCGAATCAAAGGGTCACCCGATTGCCGCAACTGGAATCGCCAACATTTGGGAAGTTTGCCATCACTTACGTAACGAAGCTGGCGACCGTCAGATCAAGGACGCCAAGGTCGGCCTCGCCCATGTCATTGGTTTGGGCTCAGCCTGTGGCATCCACATCTTGGAACGAAGCGGTCTGTAAAAACTAACTCACGCACCAGTGGCGTGATATCCGCCATCAACGTGGATCATTGATCCCGTTGTTGCGGGGAACCAATCAGAAAGTAACGCAATGACAGCGCGTGCTACTGGTTCACCGTTCGTGACATCCCAGCCCAAGGGTGCTCGTTCGTCCCAGATGTCTTCAAACTTTTTGAATCCCGGAATTGATTTAGCCGCCATCGTTTTGATGGGTCCGGCCGCCACAAGATTGGATCGAATTCCTTTTGGTCCAAGTTCTTTAGCTAAATAACGGTTGATGCTTTCAAGAGTTGATTTAGCCACACCCATCCAGTTGTACGCAGGCCACGCCACTGTGTTGTCAAAGTCGAGACCGACAATTGATCCGCCTGGTTTCATGAGTGGTACGAAAACATCAGCGAGGTGCTTCAGCGAATACGCACTGATCTGCATCGCAACTGCAACGTCGGACCACTTGGCAGCCATGAAGTCATCGCCGAGACAAACCTCAGGGGCATATCCGATTGAGTGCACAACACCGTCAACCGAACCCCACGATGCCGCAAGATGATCGCGAACAAGCGGCCCGTGCTCATCAACCGTGACATCAAGTTCAAGCACTTCGACAGTTTGTGACAATTTACGGGCCGTCCGTTGTGTTAACGACATGGCGCGACCAGCGCCCGTCAGCACCACCTGCGCTTCTTGTTCGAGGGCTAATTTGGCAACGCCGAAGGCCAATGACGCATCGGTCAAGACCCCGGTCACAACTATTTTCTTACCAGCAAGAAGGCTCATGAGAACAAACTAGTTGTTTAGCCCTTCTCAACGGGTCAACTAAACAACCGCAGGTCATTTGTGTCATTGTGTATGTATGCGTATTGGAATTCTCGGTGGCACTGGACCCGCCGGCTCAGCACTAGCCGCCCGCCTAGCTTCGATTGGCTACACCGCTGTCATTGGTTCTCGTTCAGCCGATCGTGCCATCGAGATCGCCCAAGAGTTCGTCATCAAGTTTCCTCAGCTTGCGGGTTTCTTATCTGGGGGAGACAATGCCGCAGCCTCAGAGTGTGACTTAGTCGTCATTGCAACCCCCTGGGACTCCGCCGCAACAACAGTTCAAGACAACGCGGACGCCCTTGCTGGCAAGGTCATCATCAGTATGGCTAACGCATTGGTACGCGTTGCCGGCGAGTTCCAGCCATTGTTGCCACCACGCGGAAGTGTTGCTGCTCACATCCAGGCCGCTGTCCCACGCAGTCGTGTCGTTGCAGCCTTTCATCATCTCCCCGCAAAGGAGCTAGGCCACATTGGTGAGCCCATTGATTCGGATGTTCTCATTTGTTCGGACGATCCTTCTGCTCTCAACGAAGTCAGTGCCATTGTCGACAAGATTCCCGGCTGTCGACCGCTTGATGCAGGGCAACTATCTAATGCCACGGCGATTGAAGCGTTCACCGCCGTTCTTTTGCAATTGAATGTTCGCTACAAGACTCGGGTTGCGCCTAAGTTGACGGGTATCCGTTCGACACCCGAGCAAAAATAGAAAAGGGCTAGTCACTTGCCAATCAGGCTGTTTGATACCGCACGTCAGGCGATAGTGCCGTTTGAACCAGGACCGCGTGTCTTGATGTACACGTGCGGAATCACTCCCTATGACGCAACCCATATCGGGCATGCCGCCACCTTCATGGCCTACGACGTATTGCAACGTCGCCTCATTGATTTGGGTCACGAAGTTCGTTGCGTCCGTAACGTCACCGATGTCGATGATCCACTTTTCGCCAAGGCCCGTCAATTGGGTGTGCACTACCTTGATCTCGCTGCGGGTGAAGAAGCTCGCTTCGAACGCGATATGGAAGCGCTGAATGCTCTGCCTGTGTATTCAACTCCTCGTGCATCGTCGGCAATTCCCGATATCGTGCATCGTCGGCAATTCCCGATATTCGCGGTTTCATCGGCATGGTCTTAGAACGCGGATTCGCCTACGTCTCTGGCGGTTCGGTGTATTTCGACGTGAGCAAATTTGATTCATTCGGGAACGTCAGCCACTACAGCCGTGAACAGATGATCGAGTTCGCACGCGAGCGTGGCGGAGACGTTGACAATCCCAATAAGCGCGATCCACTCGACTTCGTGCTGTGGCACCCGTCAGCTTCAGATGAACCTTCATGGGAAGCAGTCTGGGGAGCTGGTCGTCCAGGTTGGCATATCGAGTGC
>JBEDJE010000152.1:0-3776 GCA_041172985.1 Actinomycetota bacterium | reverse complement strand
GTTGTTGGTGTCGTGTCAACTTACGTTGGTCTATTGGCCTCGTATCATTTTTCTTGGGCGGCCGGAGCTTCAGTGGTTCTGACCGCAGTGTCAATCTTTTTTGTTGTCTTAACGGCAGTATCAATGAGGCGTTCGATTGTTGGTGATCGCTCATGACAGAAACTGCGGTAGTGGCCCGACGACTCAGCGTTGGTTATGGGACGAAAGTGATTTTGTCTGGTGTCGATGCATTTTTGAAGCCGGGTGGGTCGACGGCACTCGTTGGCTCGAATGGTTCAGGCAAGTCAACATTGTTGAAAACGCTGGCTGGTTTGCTGCCGGTCATTGATGGCGGTTTAGAAGTTTTGGGACGTCCCGTTGGTGAACTTACTGCGAAAGTTGCTTATCTCAGTCAGTTCCATCAAAGTGGTTTTGTATTACCTCTTCGAGCAATCGATGTTGTTCGCATGGCTCGTTACGATCAACGTGCTCGCTGGCAACGTCGAACAAAGATTGACGACGAGATTGTCAAGGAATCCATGATGTTGATGAGCGTTGATGATCTTGCGATGAAACCATTGCGTGACCTGTCGGGCGGGCAACAGCAACGGGTGTATTTGGCGCAAGTGTTGGCGCGCCGGGCCGACTTGCTGCTCCTTGATGAACCGACTGCAGGTCTCGATGCTCCGGGTCGCGCTGCGTATATTGATGCTCTGAATTTTGAACGTTCACGAGGTGCGGCCATCGTGACGGCTACTCACGATGTGGGCGAGGCCTCAACGTGTGATCGCGTTTTGCTTCTTGCTGGTCGTGTGATTGCCGATGGTCCGCCCAATGTGGTGATGACACCCGAGAACTTATTGGAAACCTTTGGTATCGGACTCACCAAAGTGGGCGATCAGCTTGTGGTGACCGAACACCACCACGACCACTAACTGAATATTTAGTGTTCGTCCCAGTGGTCGCCATGAGCGGCGTGTAAGTGGCCATCATGTAAATAGTCGATGTGGTCACCGTGGGGGACTGCAACATGACCACAATTTGGCCCATGTTGGTGCTCGTGTTGGGCGTGCTCAACACAACCATCGACGGTGCATTCATCCCAATGGTCATCGTGCTGATGATGTAAATGCCCATCGTGCACGTAATCCAAATGATCGTCATGGGGAATTGCGGCGTGACCGCAATCAGGGCCATGGACATGCGGGTGCTCGTGCTTCACAACGAAATTATGCCACACGCTTGGTCATTCTGACGGAAAGGTGTCGCGTAATTCTCGCTTCAGAATCTTTCCTGACGCATTGCGGGGTAAGGGTTCAAGAACAAAGGCGATCCGACTAGGCACCTTGAATCCAGCCAAATTCTTCGCGACGTGAGCCCGCACCTCGTCGGCATTCAAGGTCACTCCAGGTTTGAGCATGATGACACAGGCGACTTCTTCGCCGAGTCGTTCGTGGGGAAGTCCGAACACTGCGCATTCATAGATTTGCGCGAGTTCGTAAATAGACGCCTCGACTTCGGCGCTGTAAATGTTTTCGCCAGCACGTAACACCATGTCTTTGGCTCGATCAAGTACGTATACGAATCCTTCTTCATCAATCTTTCCGAGGTCACCAGAGCGTAACCAACCATCCACGATTGTTTCGGCCGTAGCTTCGGGCCGATTCCAGTATCCCCGAATGAGATGTGGTCCCTTGAACCAAATTTCACCAATGTCGTCTGGTCCTAAGCGTCGTCCATCGGCGTCTCGGGTTTCGATTTCAAGAATGGGTACTCCGCGGCCAGTTGATGTGGGATGTGAAATGTAATCAGCTCCGGTGTTTTGTGGACCGTAAGCGTTTGTCTCGGTCATGCCGTATCCAATACCAGGCTGACCCTTCTTAAAATTAGTTGCGACTCTCTTCACCAGTTCAGGTGGTGCTGGTGCTCCGCCGCCACCCACGCTGTTCAGACTTGAGACGTCGTACTTAAAAAAATTCGGACATTCCAAAAGGTCCCATGATTGAGTGGGCACTCCAACAAAGTTGGTGATTTGTTCGCGCTCAATGAGTTGCAGAGCTCTCTCGGGTTCCCACTTGTACATGATCACAAGTTTGAGACCTCCGACGAAACAGCTCATCATGACCGGGATGCATCCAGTGACATGAAAAAGGGGCACGACCAAAATGAATGCGGGAACCAAGCTCGGTGCACTGTCGGCGTCCTTGGGATCTTTGGGATAGCGAACATTCGTAATGGTGGTGCGGCACGAGAAAGCCATGAGTGCCTGAATGATCGACCGATGAGTACTAACCGCGCCTTTAGGTCGTCCGGTAGTTCCGCTGGTATACAGAATTGTGGCATCGTCATCGGGTGCGATATCGACTGCTGGCATCGCTTCGCCAAGCATGATTGAGTCTTCCCAACGATCAAATCCTTCAGGTAAGGGCTTTTTTGATCGACATACGACTCCATGAATGCCCAAACGCTTTAGCGACGCTGTTGAACGCTCGGCACGCTCGTCATCGCACAGCAAGACCTTCGCGCCGCAATCTTCGAGAGCAAAGTCATTTTCATCTTCGGTCCACCAGGCGTTGAAAGAAACTGAAATTGCCCCAATTGACAAGATGGCGGCGAACGACATCACCCATTCGGGGTAATTGCGCATAGCGATGGCAACACGATCGCCTTTCTTGACGCCGTACTTGTGTACCAACATTGCGGCGATCGCGTCAACATGGCTCATGGTTTGAGCGAATGTCCAACGTTCATCTTCGTAGACAAGGAAAATCGCTTCTCCACGAGCGCGTGACGAGTTAAAGACATCACGCAGATTGTTGGGAGCATTTTTGAAAGCAGTCACTTCAACGCCGCCAACGAAGATTTTGTGAGTTTCAAAAGCCGACCCAGGTGCGGTGAGTTGCGCGATGGCCTCGTGATGGCTAATTGACATTTTTCCCCCTATGACAAGTGCTGGGGCAAGAATAGTTCGGATCAGTGCTCGGACATGATCTCGTCGGCGAAACGACCCTGACTGATCAGTTCGGCCATTCGCTTCATCGGTGCATTGACATGACGGAAGAAGGTTTGGAATCCTTCACATAGATAATTGAGTCCAGGCTCGCCAAGAGGAGTTTCAATAAAGCGGTCTTTCGGACAGCCTCCGTTGCAGGCAAAACGCACATCACATTCTTGGCACATGGGTGGCAATAGTGATTGTTTGTTTCGACCAAACTGAACTTGTTGTGGCGAAGTCACTAAATCAATCATGGGTGTCTGATGGATATTGCCAAGTTTGTAATCAGGCTCGACGAAGTGATCGCATGAGTACATGTCGCCGTTGTGTTCAAGGGCCAGTGCCGATCCGCACGTTGGTGCATGCACGCACAAGCTGTACATGCCTACATGGGCGCCAAGCGTGACATCAAAGATTTGGATGAACACTTCGCCGACATCGTGGGCCAGCCATTCATCAAAGACTTCGCTCAAAAAATCGCCATATTGTTTTCCGGTGATCGATCGACTTGTCACTAGGTTGCCCTGTTGCGTGTACAAGATGCGGCGTCTTCCTGGCTTTTCACTCCAACCTTTTTCGGCAATCTCTAGGTCAACTGGTGTGGATCGTTCGACGATCGGGATGAATTGAATGTGCTTGGCGCCAAGTTCATCTCGAAAGAATCGGTAGACCTCGGTGGGATGATCGGCATTCGCTGCGCTCAGCGAGCACAAGATATTGGTGTCTACGTGATGTCGCTCAAGTAGTTCCCATGCTTTGACAACATCGTTGAAGCTGCCGCGACCGTCTTTCCATACTCGAT
>JBEDJE010000151.1:0-3777 GCA_041172985.1 Actinomycetota bacterium | reverse complement strand
GTTGATCCTCATTTCTTATTCCGCGAAGCAGTCACAACGGTTGGTGAGACTCCGATGCAGAACTTGATCGCAAAGTTGTCAGTCACACCTGGGTTACTACGCCACGAAGGTCGGGGAAAAGACGCCGACGGCGAAGACATCAGAAAGAACGGCTGGAACCAAAAAGATGGAGCAGAACATGAGTAACTCAGCAAAGCCATACGTCTACGTTGCGGGCCCACTTTTTGATGAAGGTGAACGGTGGTTCATCGAAAAGATTGATCAACTCATCCAAGATGCGGGCTTTGACACCTTTTTGCCGCATCGTGATAACCCCCCAAAGACTGCCGAGAACGTTGGCGAGATTTTCTTAAACGACAAAGGTGGAATCGATCGCTGTCAAGTAGTTGTGGCAAACCTCAACGGCATCATGACCGATGACGGCACAGCTTGGGAGATGGGCTATGCCTACGCCCACAACAAGTACATCATTGGCCTCTTCACCGACTGGCGTGCGCGTTTTCCCAATGGCAACGAAGTCGTGAATCTCATGATGCAATGCAGCATCAACGTGCTGGTGCGTTCGCTTGACGACTTAGATCAAGCACTTCGTGACTATTTAGAAAAATCACATATCTAACTGTTCGCAATCCGCCGTTTACCTCACGGCAATCGCATATTTGTCATGGGTCGCCAGACTTTCACAGTGTCGGCGAAAATTCCGGAGCGCTTCATATTTATTTGGTCGGGACAATCCTTCGGCCTATCCAATCGACTAGCAATCGAAAGTGTTCTTCTCCATCATCCGTGGGCAACCATTGAAATCCATATTGAAGGGTCTGAACCCCTCACCCTTGACTTTCTGCTGACTCGACAATTGCCAAATGTGGAGATCCACTCGATTGATGTTGCCGAACTGCTTCATGCCTGTGACTCCGATCTTTCACGATCGTCGGACCTGTTAAGTGTTTGGAACCGGATACCTCGATCGGCACTTTCGGCTCGGAGCAACTTGCTTCGGTATGCCTTGCTCCACCTTCGTGGTGGGATCTACCTCGATTTCGATGTTCTGGTTCGTCGTCCCCTTGATGACATTTTAAATTCAAGCCATAGTCAGGTTGGCGCTGAGATGGTGTGGAAGCTCGACGAGAAGAGAGTTCAACAAGGCCTCGAAGTTTCTGACTGGGCACCAACAGCTCTTTGGGCCGTGAATTGGTGGATCAACAAGGAAATCTGCAGGCTCACCGGACGCTTTATGCCACCACGGCGCATGCAGAGCGTCGTTGACAAAGTGGTCTTAGGTCGAGCCTTGAACAACGCCGTTATTGCCTCACAGGCTCAATCAGAACTCACAACTGCTCTCTTGGAAAATGCTCAAGTAGTTAACCCTGCGGTTCGATTTTCGCTTGGTCCATCTCTGCTGACCTCAGTAGTGAAGCAGGAGCCGTACTTGGCACAAGTGCACGAACCCGATTCTTTCTACGCAGTTCCACCAGGGCAGAGTTACCGATTCTTTACTGAACGAAATTTGGAACTACCCGAAAAGTCGTATCTCATTCATTACGTGAGCAGTAATCATGGAGAACTTTTGAATTCTCTTACTCCAGAAATGCTCGTGGAGAATAGTTCTCAAGGAGTCTTTTGGAAGATGGCTACATCACTCCTCCGTTCGCCTTACGTTGACCTCAAGATGACTCATGCCGCGTAACGAATTAGTCACATGCGTTATGGTGACTCGCGACCGCGCACACTTAGCTCAACGAGCTATTCAGTGTTTTCTTGCGCAAACTTATGCACCTCGTGAATTACTTATCGTCAATGATGGCGATCATTCATACTGTGACGTGATCCCTGTTGAACTTCCTATTGATGTCACAATTACCGAATTACATCTAGAAACAGAAGAGAACAACACTCTGGGAGAGTTGCGAAATCTCGGTCTTGATACAGCACGTGGTGAATTCATTGCACAATGGGATGACGATGAGTGGTATCACCCCGATCGTCTCGCAATCCAAATTTCCTCAATAGAACAAAGCCAAAAGGCCGCATGCGCACTGAAATGGACCTTAATGCATATTGACTCCGAGGAGTTAGTAAACAATCCATTTCGTGCCGATGCTGGACTAGCAACTCCAGGGACCATTGTTCATCGACGAACTGACGCAAGATACCCTGCCCAGCGAAAAGGTGAGGACTCGGTTTTCATTCGCTCGGTCAAAGAAGATGGTGGACTCTGTGTTTTGGGCCAAAATTATTCACATCTATTTATTCGTTGCTTTCACGGCAGCAATACTTGGGACTTCGACCATTTCTTGAAGCGACTCCGGCGAACACCACGTGGACTGATCTCGCTGATGTTGCTCAAACTTCTACACAAACCGATAACGGGCCACTACGCGTTTGATCTTTCTAGTCCAGAGCAAGCTGCGATCAACGAGTTTAAGTCCGACACTTTTGGTCTCTTGGTTCATGCAAACTGAATCTGCAAAGGACGTCACTCGTCGGACAGCATGGATCACCCTCGGACAAGGCGTACACACCGCTTCCCAAATACTTGTTGCGACATTTTTAGCTCGGTGGATGAGCAACTCTGATTGGTCGAAGATGGCCTATCTCATGTCAATTTATTTTGCGATGTTGGTCGTAGCGAATCTTGGGCTCCACCATGGGATGCCGTACTTCATCTCACATCTCAATCCATATGGCCAACGCCGAGTTGTCTTTCGCAGCATGACCGCACTTCTTGCGAGTGGTCTTGGGGTATCTGCCATTCTTTACTTCGCCGCTGGCACTCTGACCAAGCAGTGGGATGGTCTCACTGGTCTCGTCGCCCTCATGGGAATAGTGATAGCGGTTGAACTCCCGTCCACTATTTGCGCAATGGCGCTCGTTGCTATGAAGCATTCGCTGCTTTCGGCGATTTGGGAAGGCTCAATGGGTCTCGTCACCTTGATCACCGTCTTCGGCCTCTTTATACAAAACAAAGGACTGCGTGCAGCTTGTGTTGGTCTACTAATCGCCGGTGTCATTCGTTCAGTGACTGCTGTGATCGCACTTATGTGGGCAACTCAACAACGCAATGATCAAGATCCGTTGAATGACTCTGCATCTATTCCCCGCATTCGCGACCAAATCATGTTTGCACTTCCCCTTGGTGCGACCATCATCGTTTCTGTTCTGAATCGCAGCCTTGACAAATGGCTCGTGGCGGCTCTTTATCCAGCGAGGCTCGGTGAGTACGCAATTGCGGCTCAAGAGTTGCCCATCATCAATATCCTCCCGGTCGCAGGTGGAGCAGCCATCGCTGTTTCTCTCGTTCACCACCTCGCTCGCGGAGAACAGCAGACTGCTCTCAAGATTTGGATTGAACAGTCAATTCGACTGACTTATGTCCTCGTGCCCGCCGTTGTCGTACTCATCCTTTGCAGTCCCGAGATCATTGAATTGATGTTTGGTCGTCAGTATCGATCAGGGGCACCCATATTGGTGATCTTCACAGTGATTCTGTTACATCGTGTTGCAGAGTATGGCGTCGTTCTTAGAGCGGCTGGCCGAACCCGAGAGTTGCTCTTTGCCTCGCTGGTGTTGCTCGTTACGAACGCCATTGCAGCAAGTGCCTTCATCCTTATCTTTGGTCCCATCGGTGCTGCCATCGGTACATTGATCGCAAATATTGTCGCATGGCTATGGGTATTGAAACGAGTGGCCGCGGTTTTGGAATCGTCCGTGAAACACGTCTTTCCTTGGAAAGAATGGTCTCAACAAATAGCAATTGGTTTGCTATGCGTGACAACT
>JBEDJE010000150.1:0-3794 GCA_041172985.1 Actinomycetota bacterium | reverse complement strand
ACCCTACCGCCGAGTTCCCCTCCTCGCTGTTCGGGTTAGGGCAACAGTCGGCGCAAATATGGTCGGGCTGCCCCGACGACATAGAGCGATCCCGTAATGAGCAGTGCGTCGTCGGGCCCAATTTCTTGCATTGCCCGATCAATAGCAGCCTCGACGGTATTCAAGGTCACTACCTCGTCACACCCCAATCGGCGCGCCGCCTCGGCAACCTCTTGGGCAGGCAGCCCGCGTGGCGATGGAGCGGTGCAGCACACCACGACATCAAATTCATCGGCCCGCAAGGCCGACAACATGTCGAAAGGGTCGCGCCCCTTCAAACAACCAATCACCAGAAGTCGGCGCCCCGCAGGATCGAAGTCTTCAAGAAAAACCGCGGCGCACACGTCGGCGCCGGCTGGGTTATGAGCGCCATCGATAATGACCAAAGGTTGATGACCCATCACTTCAAATCGGCCCGGCATCGAGACTTGTGAAAATGCTTCGTCGATAATGTCCGAAGCCAGCGGCCGAGCAAAAAATGCTTCGACTGCCGTAATCGCCACGACCGCATTATCGGCCTGGTGACGACCGTGCAGTGGAACTAATACATCTGGATAGATCGTGGTCGGAGTTCGGACATCAATCATGCGACCACCGAGAGCTAATTGATTGGAATCAACTTCAAAGTCTCGCTGGCGAACCAACAATGACGCTCCGCCAGCATTTGCGAAAATCTCAATGATTTCTTCGTCGGTATCACCACAAATCACAACGCTTTGCGACTTAACGATTCCTGCTTTTTCACGCGCGATATCGGCGCGTGTCGGACCAGCGAACTCCATATGGTCGAGACCAATATTCGTGATCACTGCAACTTGTGCATCAACAACATTGGTTGCGTCCCAACGGCCAAGTAAGCCGACTTCAATAACCATCACGTCGACTGCTTCATCAGCAAACCATCTAAATGCGGCGGCAGTGCAGATATCGAAATAGCCAGGACGCGTACCAGTGAGCATTTCTAAATCGGCGATTGCCGCAATCTGCTCAGCGAAGGCCTCATCGGGGATTGGCTCGCAATCAATCGTGAAACGCTCGTTCACTCGTTCGAGGTGTGGACTCGTGTATGTGCCAACGCGCAAACCGCTCGCCATCAACAGCCGGGTGATCATTTGAGCAGTCGAACCCTTGCCATTGGTTCCCGTGATATGTACGACCGGAGCACAATGCTGGGGTTCTCCCATCAATTCGCACAGACGCGAGATCATGTCGAGCGAAGGAGAGTCAATACGACCAGTTTTCTGATAACCAGCGTGATCGTCAAGATACGCCAAGGCCTGCTGGTACGTCATGCCTTCAACTTTACGACTGAAATCAACTAGCGGCGCGACGTGGACGAGCCACTCGTGTCGCTGAACGCATCACCAATGTCGGTGGCGACTTCAACTTGACCGAGTCAACATCGATGATGACCTTGGCCACATCAGCACGGCCTGGCAAGTCGTACATGACGTTCAGAAGCGTCTCTTCAAGAATTGCTCGCAAACCACGAGCTCCGGTGCCGCGCCCCAAAGCCTGTTCGGCAATCGCATCAAGAGCTTCGTCAGTGAGTTCGAGTTCGACATCTTCAAATTCGAAGAACTTCTGGAACTGCTTGAGCAAAGCATTCTTTGGCTCAGTGAGGATCTTGATTAATGCTGGCTTGTCAAGGTTGTGTACTGCCCCAACCATGGGCAAACGACCAACGAATTCGGGGATCAAGCCAAAAGACAACAGGTCTTCGGGTAAAACCTGTGCAAACAAATCGCCCGCTTCTTTTTCGGCTTTGTTACGCACTGTTGCGTGAAAGCCGACTCCCTTATGACCGATGCGCTGCTCGATGATCTTGTCGAGGCCGGCGAATGCTCCACCACAGATGAACAACACATTGGTCGTGTCGATCTGAATGAATTCTTGATGCGGGTGCTTACGTCCACCTTGCGGCGGCACAGATGCGACTGTTCCTTCAAGGATCTTCAAGAGCGCTTGTTGTACGCCTTCGCCCGACACATCGCGGGTAATTGACGGGTTCTCGCTCTTTCGGGCCACTTTGTCAATTTCGTCAATGTAGATAATGCCAGTTTCGGCTTTTTTGACATCGAAGTCGGCAGCCTGAATCAGTTTCAGCAAAATATTCTCGACGTCTTCGCCGACATAACCAGCTTCGGTCAAAGCAGTTGCGTCAGCAATTGCGAACGGAACATTGAGCATGCGGGCCAGAGTTTGTGCGAGGTGGGTTTTGCCACAACCGGTCGGGCCAAGTAGCAAGATATTGCTCTTCGCCAACTCAACTTCATCGCGACGCGCGATGCCGGTTTCTTTCTGGTACTGCAGACGGCGATAGTGGTTGTACACCGCAACAGCCAAGACTTTTTTCGCCTGGTCCTGCCCGACGACATAATCGTCGAGGAAAGAAGAAATTTCACGCGGCTTAGGAAGTTCTTCCAATCGAAGATCGGTGGCTTCGCCAACTTCTTCTTCGATGATTTCGTTACACAGGTCGATGCACTCGTCGCAGATGTACACACCAGGTCCGGCAATAACTTTCTTGACCTGCTTTTGCGACTTACCGCAAAACGAGCACTTAACGATCTCGCCTGTGTCACCAAACTTTGCCACGACTACCCAACCTTTCGCCTGACAGCCTTACACATTTGGGTGCTTGAGTGGTTGGATGCCCACTGGCTATCGGGCACAACCGCTAGTAATCAGCGAATCGGACCCGTGCGATCGACAGCAGATCGTGATGAGATGACATCATCGATGATTCCGTAGGCCAAAGCCTCGTTTGCTTCCATCACAAAGTCACGATCGGTGTCTGCATGAATGCGCTCACGTGGCTGACCAGTGTGCTCCGACAAGATTTCTTCAAGGATGTCACGCATCCGGAAAATTTCTTTAGCGGCGATTTCAAGGTCGGTCACTTGGCCATAGCCCACTTGACCATACGGCTGGTGCAACAACACGCGGCTATGTGGAAGTGCGAGGCGCTTGCCCTTAGTTCCGGCAGCCAGCAAGACCGCAGCAGCACTTGCTGCTTGGCCAAGACAAATCGTCGCAATGTCATTCTTAATGAACTGCATCGTGTCGTAAATCGCGAACAAAGCCGTGATGTCGCCACCAGGACTGTTGATGTAGATGTTGATGTCTTTATCGGGGTTTTCACTCTCGAGGTGAATCAACTGTGCGCAGACCAAGTTGGCGATGGTGTCGTCGATCGGCGTGCCAATGAAAAGAATGTTCTCTTTGAGTAAACGACTGTAGAGATCGTACGCGCGCTCACCGCGGCTGGTCTGTTCGACAACAGTCGGAACGTAGTAGTTGATTGCCTCGAGGTCCATGGTGTTCCTATCAGTCGTTTTCGGCGTGATCGTGTTCTGAGTGACCAATCACAACATCGCTGTCCAGAGTCTTGCCGCTGGGGTCGACGTATTCAACTCGGTGGATCAACCAGTCAAGAGCCTTCGACTTGCTGATCTCAGCTGCTAAGTCAACGACGGCGTCGTTGGCTTGGTATGCCGCGCGAACTTGGTCGACACTAATAAAGCGGATCTTCTTGTTCTTGGGTGATCCGGCCATCTGGTGTTCACGAACGGCTTGTTCGTTTGTGCGATCGGCCATTGATTCAAATTCGCGTTCGATTTCGTCTTCGGTGGCGTCGAGGCTTTCGGCCTTGACGACAGCGCGTAGCGCTAAGTCGACCTTGACGGCCTTTTGACTTTGCGGACGCAAACCTTCAACAAATGACTGAGCATCTTGACCGGTTGCTTGCATCC
>JBEDJE010000149.1:0-3833 GCA_041172985.1 Actinomycetota bacterium | reverse complement strand
GCACTGATGTTGTTGTCAACACGTGCATACGAGGCGTACGGGCTTGGCTTGCTAATTTCGGTATTGACTGCATTCGCAACAACTCGAATCATGACCGATCAAGAGTTGCCTCGTCGTTGGGTCGTGCTCGCCGGGGCCGGTGCTGGGTTGGCCTTTTATTTACATCCGATGTTTATCGCGGTGGCCCTTCCGATGATGCTGGTGCCGTGTTGGGTGCATCGTCGAGCAATTCGTAGTTGGTGGATTCCGGCAGTTGGATCAGCAGTGTTTGTCAATATTCCGTTGCTGTTTTGGAATGTTCGCCACTCGTGGCCGTCGCTGTCGCAACCAGCGCCGGCAACAGAATCTGCTGTCACGCGACTCGGTCGATTCTTTAGTGGGTTGTTGCCTCGAGCTTTCGGGCTGCGCAATCCCGGTGGTGAATGGCTGTGGGGCGGCTTGTCGGTCGTCATATACATCGTCCTTCTTGCTCTCATTGTGTGGGGCGTGATTGGACAGGCCCGTTTGGGTCCACGAGGTTTGGTGTTGGCATTGCCGACAGTGTTGTGTTGGCCCATTTTGTCGTTGTTCAGCAATATGGGATTTGTTGATGATGGTCGCTATGCAATCGTTGGCTTCCCGTTCTTGATTGTTGCATTGGTCGTAGGTCTGCGATCGCTCGTGGTGCTAATCAAGTGGTCGCAATTCACGGGGTATGTTTCGCCATCACTCGTTGGCGTGATGTGGGTAGGAATCTTTTTGATCCCGTGGATCAACGATTACGCACCAGATGTCGTTGATGATCCGAACGCCAACATTCAGGCAATTGTTGATGTGCTCGTAGTCGAAGAGTATTCGTATGCAGCGGGCAATTATTTGTTGACACTGCCGATCGAATATCAGAGTGACCGCAAAGTCGTCACCGCAGTCGCTGGCCATCCGTGGGGCGCTCTCTTCCCGTGGCAACCACAGTTTCCTTGGGGAGTGCGGTTCGCTGACACCCAGGCCGAAGTAATGGCGGCGTATCCAACTGATGTTGCCTATGTCTTTTTGCCAGGCGATGAACAGGTTGGCGCATTGCGACTGCCGGTCGAAGAGTACGAACGGCGAGAAGTTGGTGGTGCAGTGCTGTATCTTCCATTGATGCACTCTGTAGTGCCCGAGTAACGAAAGCGAAAACGACATGTGGAACGGACAACGGCTGGCAGTAGTGCTGCCGACCTATAACGAACACTTGTCAATTGCTGAATGTATTCGTGGCTTCGAGGCACTCGGAATTGTGGATGACATTTTGGTCGTCAACAACAATGCCCATCCAGATACTTCACCAGCGGTCGCAACGACTAATGCTCGTGAGGTCATCGAGAAAACTCAAGGGTATGGTGCGGCAATTCGTCGCGGACTTCTTGAGACGGTCGATTCTGATTTGGTTTGTATCTGTGAGCCTGATGGAACCTTTGATCCGAATGACATTCTGAAGTTGTTGCCGTTTTCGACAGACGTCGACATTGTTTTTGGTTCTCGAACTGTTCAAACGTTTATTTTTTCGGGTGCAAATATGGGGCGATTTCTTCGTTACGGCAACTGGTCTGTCGCCAAGTTGACTGAGGTACTTTTCAATACGGTCAATTTGTCGGATGTTGGATGCACCTACCGGATTTTGAGCAGGTCAGCGATTGAAGAACTGTCACCCCATTTCACCGAAAACGGTTCATCGTTTGGTTTTGAAATGATGTTGTTGGCTGTGAAAAGGAAAATGTCTTTAGTGCAACTTCCCGTGAAGTATCAAGCACGTGTTGGAGAGAGTTCGGTGACAGGCTCATTCAGTAAAGCACTGATATTGGGCCTACAAATGATCGCGATGTGCTTTCGTATGCGCCTTGCACCCCAACGTTCTGGCCACAAATAGCTGATTGAATCTGCTACTTCGCCAGACCAGATCGCCTTAAGGATTTCTAATTCTTGATTCGCTTGAGGAGAATATTGCTAAATGTAGTTCCGACGATCTCGTACTCGGTACGAACAGCATCAGTTAGTCGATGGTCGTCCATAGTGGCTTCAAAAATCGTGTGGCCCCACTCGATGATGATCCAATCCGGACGATAAAGCGAACTATTGATGAGGTCATTCAAAACTTCAAAGTCCACGCCTTCAATGTCGAGTGAAAGAACTGCGAAGTTTTGGGGAATATTGTGCTCATCGAGAATTTTGTGTAATCGTCGTTTAGTTACAGTGATTTCACCTTGAGTGTCGCCCCAAGATTCGGCTATCTCTTGGTTGAGACTTGATAAGTGATGGTTCCTTCCTAAGTAGAAAGTGGCTTCACCTTCGGTTGCGGCAACCGCGCAGCAGACAACATCTGCGTTAAGTTCTGCAATCTCGGTCGCCAATAGTTCTGCATGATGAGGGTTGGCTTCAATGAGTAGCCCCCGCCAACCCATGGTTGCAATGAGATCAATCGAATTTGAGATGTCGACACCGGCGGCACCGACGTCAACGATAGTGGGCGAAGCGAAGACTTCCTTCGAGATCAACTTCAGAAGCAATTCAACCTCTCCATATTGTGACAGTGACCAATTCTGTGCAAAATCGCGGGTTTGTTTGATTCGTTCAACCAATTCTTGGCTAGAAACAAATTGTTCAAGAACGTGACGAGTCCCTTTTTCGGCTGCGACATTGACCCAGTACTCAACTTCGTGGTTTTCGGGAGTGCGTTGCAGAAGTCCTTCATAAAGATCAACAACAAAATCTCTTCGACTCTCGTAGGGCACTACCTGCCCTGATTTGTCTTCGCCTGAACTTTTCTTCCGCATAGCGTTCACCCCTCGAGCCAGAACAACATGGTTTAAACATACTGTTTAGACAGTGCGAGCAAATTACGGGGCGAAGGTTTCGAGGAATGGATTGAGCTTCTGTCCGATGATTCGCGCGGCATAATCGGAAGGGTGGTCGGTGTAGCTATACATCATTTGATTCCAGCGAACGTGACGGCAGATGCGATCAGCTGATCCGCAGTAGATTTCGGTTGGATCAAAAACTTCTACCTGTCCGGGAAATTCTTGCTTTAACTGATTAAACATTGAGCGATACTTGGCGGTTTGTGCATTGAAAGTATCAATTGGTAATTCACATAACGGATTTGGTTTCACTAATAAGTGATTCATGATCCCAAAACTTGTCTTCCTCTGTAAGCAATCTTCTGGATTGGGCAGCGGCGGATTATCGACGTACAGAACTACTTTCTTGTCAGCCTCAGTCAACATAGTGATGCTGTTGCGCAATCCTTCGGTGACGATTTCGTAATAGGGGCTGTTGGGAAGTTCGCTAAAACTGGTTTCATCCGGAAGTGCAAATATTGAACGAGCTGCACCTTGAAGTACAACCACATCGATATCACTATTGCCAGCAAGTGCTTCCATTGCAATCAGTGAACTTGGTCGAAATTGCTCATAAAAAGGGTTAGTGGATAGGAGCGAAACAGGCGAGCCATAAGGACCTTGTATGAATAGCCATCTTCCATTCGCTCCTGAAGTGTCTACGAATCCTGATATGAGAGTTGCCGCTTTGCTATCACCAATAAGGGCAAAGCGTGGCTGATCGCGAGCGTCCTGAATACAAATGAGAAAAATAGATTCGTTGTCAGGGTTTTCAATTCCACACCCGTTAACAACGTTGGGGTTTGAATCAATGTCAGGTACTCCAACTATCTCGGGGTTCATCTGGACAACTCTGCGACTGTCGAAGCCGTCCTTTTTAAAAGTGACGTAACCAACGAGACCAACCACAATCATTGATGCAACCAAAGCGCCGGTGATTGTTTTGACTCGTGGATGAAAGCGAAGCGGCTTTTCAAT
>JBEDJE010000148.1:0-4954 GCA_041172985.1 Actinomycetota bacterium | reverse complement strand
TACAACGTGCACTCAATCTTGAACCCCATCTTGGTGATGTGCATGGGCCTTGGTTACTACTTCAATATGTACAAGGGCATGCCACTTGTTCGTGAAGGTGGCGTCATCATCATGACTCACCCAACGCAACCCGATTTCCACCCGGTTCATCATCCGTCGTACATCGACTTCTTCGAACAAGTTCTTGCTGACACCACTGACCCTAAAGTGATGTCCGAGAAGTGGGAAAAGCAGTACGCCGAAGACGAGTGGTACAAGCATCTCTACCGCACCACCTACGCCTATCACGGTGTTCACCCCTTCTACATGTGGTACTGGGGCAGCCATGCTTTGCAGCATTGCAGTCGCATCATCATTGTCGGCGGCGATCCCAAGACGGTGCGTCGCCTCGGATTTGTTCCGGCTTCAACAATGGATGACGCTTTAGAAATCGCCAGCGACGTTGTTGGACGTGCCCCGACAATTACTCACCTTCATGCGCCGCCATTGATGGTGGCTGACGTTTCGTGATTCGGATTTTGTAATGGCCCGCGACGACGCACCCTGGAAACCGAGCAATCTTGCCAAAGCCGCGCGCATTGGCGAGTTAGTTGAACGCATCACCCACCCCATTGCCAAGCGCACATACCGCAAAGGTTTCCCCTATCTTCCTCCGACGATTCCGCTCGGCGTTGAGGTTCCAGAAGATGAACCAACACTTGGTGCCGATTACGACACCAAGTGGGCCCGCAAGTCACCCGCCAAGTTTGTGCGCAAAGGTTTAGTGAACGGACCCATTCGTCTCGCCATTAAGGGCTTAGCTAGTCCCAAGGTGTACGGCGTTGACCGCTTGCATGACCTTGCTCAACTCAAAGATCCCCCACCGTTGATCTTCACACCCAACCATCATTCGCATCTCGACACTGCGGTGATGGCTGTTGCCGTACCCGAGCCGTGGCGCTCAAAGCTCGTCGTTGCTGCAGCCGCCGATTATTTCTTTGATAAGCGTTGGAAAGCCACAATGGCTGCGCTCGCACTGAACGCAATTCCGATCGATCGTGAAGTGACTGGTCGCAAGTCATCAGACATGATCAAAGAACTCATCGAAGATGGCTGGAGTTTGATGATCTAGCCGCACTGGTGCCGCAGTCGTACCAGTTTTCATTGATGGCACTGGGGCCCTGTTCGGTAAAGGTATGAAGCGGCCGAAGTTCGGCACGACCAAAGTTGTCTTTGGTGCTCCGATGCGCGCTCTTGAAGATGAGAACACCCGACGCTTCTCAGCGCGCATTGAAGAAGCAGTCACCGAACTTGGCGACGAATCATTGACCGACTTCTGGACAGCCCGTCAACGTTCGGCACGTCAAGAAAGCACCAAACTGACTGGTCCCGAATACACCGGATGGCGACGTCAGTGGGCGTTATCAGAACGCCGTGAAATGGGAACCGCTGGATTACGACGCCGTCAAAAACGCCGCTGGCCTGACATCGGAAACTAGATCAGGGTTTTGGTGTTTTGGTTTGCGCGGGGATATTGATTTCATCGCCCGGCAAAATCACAACTGATGCATCGACCCAACCATTTGATGCCATTAGCGCCGAAACTTCAACGCCCCACTTGTCGGCGATACGCGATAAGCAGCAGTCACCTTCAACCACGGTGTATTTGCCTTGACCCGGATCTGGACCGGGCATCGTTGTCTCGGTCGGAATCGGCAAGCCCGGCAGAGTGGTCGTCTGTGTTGCTGATGGCGGGATCAAGATATTCGTTCCGATGACCAGCGGATGCATGACGCCTTCTGGCCAGTTGTTGTAACTCGCCAACTCATCGGGAGCGACACCAAAGCGACCAGCAATCCCATACACCGAGTCACCAGACACAATGGTGTAACTGATTGCCGGCGGCAGCGTGTTCGCTGGATCGACAGTTGTGACCACTGATGGCGGTGTGGTGGCGTAGTTCGTCGACGTGAGAGGACGCAATGTCGTCACCGATGATCCAGGATCGCTACCGCAGGCACTCAACACAGCAAGACCAGCAAGGCCAACAGATAAGAAAGTCAAACGAATTCGGAACACGCCCTTTAATCTAGATCGCCCCGAGGGCCTGAACACGGCAGGTCGTACTAAACGAGTGGTCGAGCTGACGGCAAAATCGGTGCTGGCAACGTGGTTTCGCCCATGAGATAGGCATCCACACCAGCCGCGCAGGCTCGTCCTTCAGCGATCGCCCACACGATGAGGCTTTGACCTCGACCCATGTCGCCGGCCACAAAGACTCCTGGCACATTCGACATGTAGGTGTCGTTGCGCTTCAAGTTGCCTCGTTCATCAAGCTCAACTCCGAGCTTGTCAAGCCACGAACCCTTGTCGGGACCGACGAAGCCCATCGCCAAGAACACATAGTCAGCGGGCAATTCACGATCGCTACCTTCAACCTTGACGAACTTGCCATCTTTCATTTCAACTTCGTGAATCAACAGAGCGCGCACTCGCCCACTGCCGTCATCGATGAAACGTTCAGTGTTGACGCTGTAAAGACGTTCTCCGCCCTCTTCATGAGCCGATGTCACTTTGTACACCATGGCGAATTGCGGCCATGGATTGGCGCCGCCGCGCTTCTCTGGTGGTTGCGGCATGATTTCAAGTTGCGTCACCGAGGCTGCACCTTGACGATGCGATGTACCAAGACAGTCGGCTCCGGTGTCGCCACCACCGATGATCACAACATGCTTGCCACTTACGTTAATGGGCGAAACTTCCATGTCGCCGTGCTGAACCTTGTTTGCCAAAGGCAAGTACTCCATGGCCTGATAGATACCAGTCAATTCGCGACCAGGCACCGGAAGATCGCGCCATGCTGTCGCACCACATGCCAACACCACTGAGTCATACGTTGCCATCAAGACATCGATGTCAATATTTTGTCCCACGATTGCGTTGGTGCGGAATTCAGTTCCTTCAGCTTCCATCTGTGCGACGCGACGATCAACATGACGCTTCTCCATTTTGAATTCGGGAATGCCATAACGCAACAAGCCGCCAATGCGGTCGGCACGCTCAAGCACAGTCACTTCGTGTCCGGCACGAGTGAGTTGTTGAGCCACAGCCAATCCAGCAGGACCAGAACCGATGACCGCAACACGCTTACCAGTTTTCACACTGGGCATTTGCGGAATAACCCAACCTTCATCCCACGCGCGATCAATGATTTCGACTTCGACTTGCTTAATGGCCACTGGGTTGGAGCTAATGCCCACAACACAGGCAGATTCGCACGGAGCCGGGCACAGCCGACCAGTGAATTCCGGGAAGTTGTTCGTGGCGTGCAAACGCTCGATCGCATCTTTCCAGTGGTTGCGATAAACGAGATCGTTCCAGTCGGGAATCAAGTTGCCAAGTGGGCAACCGTTGTTACAGAAAGGAATACCGCAGTCCATGCAGCGACCGGCTTGGCGATTGAGTTCGTCAGCATCGAATGGTTCGTAAACCTCTTTCCAGTCGCGCAAGCGCACCGGCACCGGCCGATGGCTAGGGCTTTGGCGTTCCCATTTCAAGAATCCAGTTGTCTCACCCACGAGCCACCTCCATCACGCGATTCAATGTTTCTTCTTCGTTGAGTCCATTTGATTTGGCATCAGCCATGACTTCAAGTACTCGCTTGTAGTCCCGTGGCATGACCTTGCGGAAGTTGGCTGACTCAGTTGCCCAACTACCCAAAACCTTTGCGGCAACAGCACTCTCTGTTTCGGTGACATGCACTGTCAGGATTGCCTGCAACTCGTCAAGATCTGCGCTTGATAGTGATTCAAGTTCAACCAGCTCGTAGTTGACCTTGGCCCCAAAGACAGATTGCGGGTCATAGACGTAAGCAACACCACCAGACATACCAGCTGCAAAGTTGCGGCCAGTCGGACCGAGCACAACGACTCGCCCACCAGTCATGTATTCGCAACCGTGGTCGCCAACACCTTCAACTACAGCAGTTGCTCCGGAGTTACGCACACAGAAACGTTCGCCGACCATGCCGCGTAAGTAGATCTCGCCACTTGTTGCGCCATAACCAATGACGTTGCCAGCAATCACGTTGTCTTCGGCAGCGAACGAAGTTGCACTATCGGGCCGCACAACAATGCGACCACCCGACAAACCTTTACCGACATAGTCGTTGGCATCTCCGGCAAGGCGCAAGGTGATTCCCTTAGGAACGAACGCACCGAAACTCTGACCAGCAGATCCCTTGAAGTCAATGCTGATGGTGTCATCGGGCAGACCAGCACCAGCCCAACGACGAGTCACTGCATTGCCGAGCATTGTTCCGACGGTGCGATTGACGTTCATGATCGGTGATGAGAAACGAATCTTCTCCCCTGTTTCGATGCTCTTAGTAGCACGAGCCATGAGTTCGTTGTCGAGTGCATCACCTAAGCCATGGTCTTGAGCAACCGAGTTATACATCGTCTGCTGATAGGGGTTTTGTGACACCGCAAGAATCGGCGAGATATCAAGGCCCTTGGCTTTCCAATGTTCAACCGCTGTTTTGGTGTTGAGAATTTCGCTATGTCCGACCATCTCTTCGATCGTGCGGAAGCCAAGTTCGGCCATGATCTCACGAACCTCTTCGGCAATGAATTCAAAGAAGTTCACGACGAACTCAGGCTTGCCACTAAAGCGTGCACGCAGAACTGGGTTCTGTGTCGCAACACCAACCGGACAAGTATCGAGGTGGCACACGCGCATCATGACGCAACCACTGACAACAAGCGGGGCCGTCGCGAAACCAAACTCTTCTGCTCAGAGAAGGGCCGCTACAACGACGTCACGTCCGGTCTTCATCTGACCATCGGCTTGCACGACAATGCGGTCGCGCAAACCGTTCAGCATGAGCGTCTGCTGTGCTTCAGCCAGACCGAGTTCCCATGGTCCGCCAGCATGCTTGAGCGATGTCAACGGCGATGCACCAGTTCCACCGTCG
>JBEDJE010000147.1:0-3852 GCA_041172985.1 Actinomycetota bacterium | reverse complement strand
CATCACGCACCTCGGTCAGCAAGTTGCCTGGGTCTGGCAAGAGATTCCCGTGCCTGTGATTGCCGCAGTCCACGGACACGCACTGGGCGGCGGAATTCAGATTTGCCTTGGTGCCGATATTCGCATCGTGCACCCCGATACTCAGATGTCGGTTCGTGAAACTCACTGGGGTCTCGTGCCCGATATGAGCGGCACTCAGGTTCTGTCGAATTTGGTACGTCCCGATGTCGCCAAAGAACTGACGTTCACGGCGCGAGTTTTTAGCGGCCGGGAAGCGTTTGAACTTGGGCTCGCAACTCGCGTGTCAGACACTCCTCGGGAAGACGCAATGGCAATGGCCGCCGAAATCGCTGGTCGCAGCCCAGACGCAATTCGTGGCTCGAAGGAACTGTTTAACCGAGTGTTTTCGGCTGGTGCGGCCGAGCAGTTCGCCGAAGAGCGTCGGGTGATCGGCTCATTGATTGGTCGCCCGAATCAGGTTGAGGCCGTCATGTCGAACTTCGAAAAGCGCGACGCCAACTTCATTGACCCCGCCTGATTCACGATTGAACAAGCGGCTTTGCCAGATATGACACATCTGGCTTGGCCTTAATTGGTTGGTTGGAAGCCAAGGCAGACCATAGAGTGGTTTTTGCCGATCGGGCCAGCGTTGTCCCGGGAGCCACAACCCTATTAGTTCGTGGACCCTAGAGAGACAACGATGTACCCCCAGATCAATCCTTCTGGCCTGCCGACCGCGCATGGCTTATATGACCCCCGCTTTGAGCATGACGCTTGTGGCGTTTCGTTTGTCGCCGACATTAAGGGTCGCGCCTCGCACGACATCGTGATGCGCGGACTCGGCGCACTGTGCAATATGGAACACCGCGGTGCAACTGGTGCCGAGGCTGACACTGGTGACGGCGCCGGTGTGTTGTTACAGATTCCCGATCGTTTCTTGCGCGGTGTTGTCAATTTTGAATTACCGCCCATGGGTTCTTACGTCGTGGGCATGGCGTTCTTGCCGTCGGATGTTTCTGTTGCCGCCAAGGCTCAGAGTGCAATTGAAGCAATCGCCCGCGAAGAAGGTCTCACGGTTTTGGGATGGCGCGATGTTCCGACCGATCCCACAACACTTGGCGCGGGTGCTCGCGCCGTTATGCCAACTTTCCGTCAGTTGTTCTTGAGCGATCCAAAAGGTGCTTCTGGTCTTGAACTAGATCGCAAAGTATTCGTCACACGTAAGCGTGTTGAACATGATCTTCCGACCGAACAAAAGACGTATTTCCCTTCTTTGAGTTGCCGCACGATTATTTACAAGGGCATGTTCACAACTCCGCAACTTGGTGCCTTTTATCCCGATCTTGCTGACGAACGAGTTGAAAGTGCGTTGGCTCTAGTTCACAGTCGCTTCTCAACTAACACGTTCCCATCGTGGCCGCTTGCTCACCCGTATCGATTCATTGCTCACAACGGCGAAATCAACACGGTGCAAGGTAACCGCAACTGGATGCGCACACGTGAAGCGCTACTGCAGTCAGATCTCATCCCGGGTCTCGAAAGAGCATTCCCCATTTGCACAGTTGGCGGAAGCGACTCGGCAAGTTTTGACGAAGTACTTGAACTGTTGCACTTTGGCGGACGTTCATTGCCGCATGCAGTTCTCATGATGATTCCTGAAGCTTGGGAAAATCATGAAACGATGGATGCCAAGAAGCGGGCTTTCTATCGTTTCCATTCATCGTTGATGGAACCGTGGGATGGTCCGGCATGTGTGGCCTTCACCGATGGCACCGTGATTGGTGCGGTGCTTGACCGCAATGGTTTGCGCCCCAGTCGTTATTGGGTGACCGACGACGACATGGTTGTGCTTGCCTCAGAAGTCGGTGTTCTTGATATTGATCAAAGCAAGGTTGTGCGCAAGGGGCGTTTGCAGCCTGGCCGTATGTTCTTGATTGATACCGCGCAGGGCCGCATTGTTGATGACGAAGAGATCAAGCAATCATTGGCGGCCGCTGAACCTTATGAGGAATGGTTGTCGGACGGTTTGGTCGAACTCACCGACCTTCCTGAGCGTGAGCACATGGTGTACAGCCACGACAGCGTGATACGTCGTCAACAAATGTTTGGCTACACGCACGAAGAACTCAAAGTAATTCTGGCGCCAACCTCAAAGACCGGAACTGAACCGATTGGCTCGATGGGAACCGACACGCCGATTGCGGTGTTGTCGGATCGTCCGCGACTTTTGTTCGATTACTTCCAACAGTTGTTCGCTCAAGTCACCAATCCTCCCCTTGACGCGATCCGTGAAGAAGTCGTGACGAGCGTTGGCTCAACGGTTGGCCCTGAAAGCAACTTGCTGAATCCAGGCCCGCAGAGTTGTCGCCAATTGGTGTTGCCCTTCCCGATCATTGACAACGATGAGCTAGCCAAGATCGTTCACGCTGACGATGACGGTTCATATCCAGAACTCCATGCACATGTTGTCTCGGGCTTGTACCGCGTCGACGGAGGCGGAGCAGCCCTGAAGGGCGCTCTTGACGATATTCGTGCCGGAGTTTCGGCAGCGATTGAGGCTGGCGCTCGGGTCATCGTGTTGTCTGATCGCAATAGCGATGAAGTCTTGGCGCCTATTCCGTCGTTGTTATTGACTGCGGCAGTTCATCATCACCTCATTCGTGAAAAGACCCGTACACAAGTTGGTCTCATTGTTGAGTCTGGCGATGCGCGCGAAGTTCACCACATGGCACTCTTAGTTGGCTTTGGCGCTGGAGCGATTAACCCCTACTTGGCTTTTGAATCAATTGAAGACATGATTCGTGAAGACGTTCATGGTCTCGGCGGCGTTGATGCAGAGTACGCACTGAAGAAGTACATCAAGGCTTCGGGTAAGGGCATTTTGAAGGTCATGTCAAAGATGGGCGTGAGCACTGTCGCTTCGTATACCGGAGCGCAGATCTTTGAAGCCATTGGTCTCGGTACCGAACTGATCGATGAGTATTTCACCGGAACTGTGAGTCGTCTCGGCGGCATCGGCCTCGATGAAATCGCATCAGAAGTTGCATCGCGTCATGCCGTTGCCTACCCGAAGAACCCTGAGCGACGGGCACACCGCAAACTTGAACTCGGTGGTGAATATCAGTGGCGTCGCGAAGGTGAGCACCACGTGTTCAACCCAGAGACGGTCTTCAAGTTGCAGCACGCAACACGTGCGAAGCGTTACGACATTTTTAGGCAGTACACCCAGTTGGTGAATGATCAGTCGAAGCATCTGGCTACTTTGCGTGGTCTTTTTGAATTCAACGGAGAAGGTCGTACGCCAATTTTAATTGATGAAGTTGAGTCAGTCTCAGACATCGTGAAGCGATTCTCGACTGGTGCCATGAGTTACGGATCAATTTCGGCAGAGGCTCACGAAACACTGGCAGTTGCGATGAACTCAATTGGTGGCAAGAGCAATACCGGCGAAGGTGGAGAAGACTCCGATCGTTTGTATGACCCGACGCGTCGTTCGTCTATCAAGCAAGTGGCTTCTGGTCGATTTGGCGTGACCAGCGAATACCTCGTGAATGCTGATGACTTGCAGATCAAGATGGCTCAAGGTGCCAAGCCAGGCGAAGGCGGACAATTGCCTGGTTACAAGGTGTATCCGTGGGTGGCCAAGACTCGTCACTCAACTCCCGGCGTCGGTCTGATCAGCCCGCCGCCTCACCACGACATCTATTCAATTGAAGACCTCAAGCAACTGATTCATGACTTGAAGAACTCAAACCCGTTAGCGCGCGTTCATGTCAAGTTGGTTGCCGAAGTTGGAGTCGGAACCGTTGCTGCAGGTGTGAGCAAGGCCAAAGCCGATGTTGTTCTCATTTC
>JBEDJE010000146.1:0-3854 GCA_041172985.1 Actinomycetota bacterium | reverse complement strand
TTCAAGAGAGTCGTAGACGCGTGAGTAGGCCGCAGGCAGATCGCGTCCACCGTATTGCTCGGAACCAAAGATGTACCCAAAGCCGGCATCAAACTTCTTTTGCCTCCATGCACAGGCTTCGGCAACATCAAGCTTTTCAGCGGCGCGGTCTTTCTCTTCGAACATGGTGACTTTGTCGGTGCCTTCGCCCCAGACGAATTTCTTTTCGGCTTCTTTACGCGGAGCATTGGCCTCTAAAAAGGCCAGGGCGTCGGCTTGGAATTGCTCGAGTGTGGGTTGAGACATGTTCTGGTGCTCCTGTGTGACAAGTGAAATTACAGACGGAAATAGAGACAGTGCTGTGACCGTACCTCGTGCGAACTAAGGTTGTCTCATGGGTCAGCCTGTTGTCGTCGTTGAAAAGCAAAGTCGTCGCGCCGGAATCGTTCGGTTTGAGGCCAATCGCAGTCTGTCGGGCATGGGTCACGAGAGTTTCTTGTCGACCGACACCAATGCACATGCTGTTTCGTCAGTGACTCCGTCGGCCGAACTGGCTCGCCGCTTGTTCGCGACTGGTCGCGTGGCAGGCGTGCACGTGTACCAAAACATGATCACGGTCGACCTCGAAAAGGGCTTCGACTCGGCAGGCTTGGAAGACATTGTTCGCGATCTCTACCAGTACTGGAAGCCCGGAATGGTTCCGCCAGCCTTTGAAGACCTTGTTGCCGTCGAAGAAGCGCCGGTCGCAAGCAGTGCGCCTTCTGAAGGCGGAGTGGTGATTGATAGCCGTGTGCCGGCTCATCTCATCGAACGCAGCCGGGCTGCTCGCGCCAGGTTGACCGGTCAATAGCCCCAAAAGTCCCGAAAATTTGGGCATTTTTGTGACTGCAGAACCTCTCACATGTGGTGAAGCGCATTTAGCCTGTCGCTGTGGACCCTGATGTACTGACCCTTGATGAGGTTAAAGATGCCCTCGGTGTGAGTTACATGACGGCATATCGCTATGTAAAGAGCCGTCGATTAGAGGGTTATCAAGTCGGAGGTGTGTGGCACATCCCGCGCCAAGCGTTGCAAGATTTTCAAGACGAGAAGAAGCAACCGAAGAAATGCACTGTTGCCTCTGGTGATTTGCGACGAACGACGAACTACGAAATTGAACTTGAACGCTGTTTTGTAGCGGGCGACCCGAGTGGTGCGTGGGAAGTTTTGAAGCGGGCGATTGATTCTGGTGCTGATGTTGAGCGGGTGTATCTCGAAATTGTGTCGCCGGCCATGTCGGCGATTGGGGCTCGTTGGGCCGCTGGCGAACTAGACATCTCGGTTGAGCATCAAGCCAGTGCGATTACGGCTCGTTTGATTGGACAATTAAGCCCGCGGTGTTTCAAGCGGGGTCGTCGACGGGGTCAGATTTTGATTGGCGGACCGTCCGGAGAACGCCATGTTTTGCCTTTGGCCATGTTGGGCGATTTGTTGCGCTTGAATGGATGGGAAGTCCTTGACCTTGGTGGCGACACCCCGGCTGAATCATTTGTGTATGCCGCTGGCAATATGCCCGACTTGGTTGCGGTCGGCGTCAGCGTGACCTCTCTTGAATCAGAAGCCTCAGCCACGGCGACTGTTGCGGCGTTGCGGGCGGCTATTGGGCCACATGTCCCAGTCGTACTTGGCGGAGGCGGCATTCGGGATGAGAAGCACGCCCATGACCTTGGGGCTGACCACTTCGCTGAAGGCGCTCGGGGCTTCATTGAGTTCCTCGATCAGCTGAAGAAAAAGCCCACCTGAAACTTACGAACACCTGTTCGGTATAGTCGGGGGCATGTCGCAGGTCCGTGTCTCATCGTTGCCACATTCGTTATCTCGTCCGTTATCTGAAACATCCTTGGCGCGTGAGCGGCTGTTACCGGTACATCAGGCCCTTGCTCCGCTCTTTGGGCTGGCTTCGGGCGACCCAGCGCCTTTGGCGTTGACGCGTGGCCACACAGTGGCTTGTGTGGGTTCGGCAGCAATGTCATGTGCATTAGCCGTCTTGGTGGCTCCAACCCAGGCAGGTTCATGGGCCGGGGTTGTTGGCCTACCGAGTTGTGGAGTACAGGCCGCGGCCGACTTGGGTGTGTCTCTTGAACGCACAGTTTTTGTCGCCGATCCAACAAGTGGTTCGCAAGCATCTAGTCAGCAGGCCGATGCGGCTGCGGTGTTATCGGCTTTGGTTGATGGAGTCGATGTGCTGTTACTTGCACATCATGTTGTGAATTCGTTGTCGCCGTCGTTGTTGCGTCGGTTGCAAACTCGGGTGCAATCGCGTGGCGGCATTCTGGTTGTCGTGAATGAAACAAATCCGTCAACGAGTTCATTGTCGGCCGACATTCGACTCACTGCAACAACCGAACAGTGGCAAGGTGTTGGCAGTGGACATGGCCATCTGCAAAGGCGGCGAGTGTTGTTGCAACTCGATGGTCGTCGACGGGCTCGCACATCAGCACACAGCGTATGGTTGCCCGATCACCGCGGACAATTGAGCTCGGTTGAAACGACGGCAGAGAATGCTGGTGTGGTCATTCCTTTACGTCGCGTTGGGTGATTGATGGCAACTGTTCAACCACCGCGATGTGCGGTCTTGCACACTCCGGCGTGGCCAATCGCCGCTGCAATTTTGCATGAGCCCGAAACATTTGTGGCAGCACAACCGCTCGCTGTGTTTCATGCACAAAGAGTTTTGTCATGCTCGCCAGTGGCTTGGCGTGAAGGAGTTCGTCCCGGACAACGCCGGCGACAAGCTCAGGGTGCGTGCCCACACTTAGTGATCGTTCCGTATAACGCCGATCGTGATGCACGTATGTACGAACCACTCGTTCAATCAATTGGCACCTTGGTTCCGCTGATCGATGTTGAAACACCTGGCTCATTGTTGTTGGCAACGCGTGGACCGTCGCGTTATGTCGGTGGCGATGATGCATTGGCGGTTCGCTTGTTGATATTGGCGCGAGAAGGTTTATCTCACACGACTCATGGACTAAACGTTGATGAAGTCATCGCTGCTGGCGGCGGATTGGGCGTCGGCATCGCCGATGGTCGTATTGCAGCAACTTTGGCATCGCGTTCATCATCGCGACGGGGTGAACCCGTTGTTATCCAACCTGGTATGCAGGCAACTGCCGAATTTCTGGCACCGTATGCGGTCAAGGTTTTGACTGCAGTTGCCGGATGTTCGCCTGATCTTATTGATCTTCTTGAACGACTCGGTTTGCGACAACTCGGTGATATTGCGCGCCTATCGGTCACCGACTTAGTGGGGCGATTTGGTTCAGTCGGAGAAACGCTGCATCGTTTGGCCAGTGGCACTGATGACACGCCGCCTTCAACAATTCCGCCCCCGCCCGACTTAATGATGGTACGAGTCTTTGATGATCCATTATCGCAACTCGACATGTTGGTGTTTGCCGCTAAAGCACTCACCGATGAATTAGGTAGTTACTTTCATGAGCGGGGCCAAGTATGTACGCGCATACAAGTTGATGCCGAGAGTGAACACGGTGAAAGTTCACAACGAGTTTGGTATCACGCCGAAGGAATGCGCTCGACTACTTTGCTCGACCGAGTGCGTTGGCAGCTTGATGGTTGGATCAACGGAAACGAACCACCTACTGCAGGTGTCACCTTGTTACGTCTCACGCCGATGGACATTCGCTCAGATGCCGGAACGCAATCTGGTTTTTGGGGTGGGCGGTCAGAAGCCGATGACAATGCAACGCGAGCAATCACGCGTGTCATTGGTTTGTTGGGTCCACAAAGTGTCACGGTTGCTTCGTGGCGAGGTGGGCGTGACCCGCGCGAGGTCTACGAAATGATGTGTTTTGCCGATATCGGTAGCGCCGACT
>JBEDJE010000145.1:0-3895 GCA_041172985.1 Actinomycetota bacterium | reverse complement strand
GCGCGCACAGCATCGTTAATTGTGCGATCAAACAAGTACACGCCGACAAGCGCTAGGTCGGTCGGTGGGTTTGCTGGCTTTTCAACTAAGCGAATGACATTTCCGGCGGCATCAAGTTCGGCAATACCAAAGCGATGCGGATCTGGAACCTTCTTCAACAAAATTTGCGCGGTGGGTGGCTCGCTACTCAAACGCGCCGATTCAAAAGCGTGCACAAAAGCACCAAGGTCTTGTTCGAGCAAATTGTCACCGAGATACATCACAAAATCGTCGTCACCCAAAAAGTCAGAGGCAATCAAAACGCAGTGCGCAAGACCAAGCGGTTCATCTTGCGGAATAAATGTGATCTTGGCACCCCACTGGCTGCCGTCTCCGAGTGCACCCATCACTTCGGCACGGGTGTCGCCAACGATGACTCCGATCTCGGTGATCCCCGCCGAGACCATTGCTTCAATGCCGTAAAACAGAATTGGCTTGTTGGCGACGGGCACCAACTGCTTGGCACTCGTATGGGTGATAGGTCGCAATCGGGTGCCAGCACCACCAGCCAAAATGAGGGCTTTCATGTCTACAAACCTCGTGGGATCATCTGGTCAGGAATGACCGTGCCCCTATTCTGCCATCTGAAATCGGCAGTCAAGTGATCTGTCGAATCAGCCAAGTGGCGGTGGTCCTGCCGTGCCTGCGAAATAGGCCAACACAGCACCCGCTTCGGCGCCGAGGACTAACACATCTTTGTCATTGACCATTTCAGGAACTACTGATAATGGATACCGTTTCACTCCACCGGATGCAAGCGGCCTGAGATAGTCGGCGGCCTCGAGCAGGTTCAATCCTGGGTCGACGGTCAACGAATTCACCGCAGCGTTAATGAGCTCACTTGTGCGCATCGGGTTTGCAGTTGTTTGCTGAATAGCTTTCGAAATTGCGGCCTGCAGAAAGATTTGTTGCCGTTCAATACGACCTAGGTCGGCGCGACCATCAACGTCCCATGCGCCATCACGAAAAACTTCGTAGTAACGACTACGCGCATACGCCAAAGATTGATATTGGTCAAGTGTGAAGCATCCAGGGTCGGGAACATTGAGACCAGTGTTGATGTCACGCGTCGGATATTCAAAACAAACATCGACGCCACCCAATGCACTCACAATGTTCTTAAATGATGTGAAGTCAACTTCGATGTAGTGATTCAGTGGAATCCCCAGACTTCCTTGAATCGTGTTCACCAAAACTTCGGGGCCATGCGAGTACGCCGTATTCAATCGATCTTTGCCATACCCCGGAATGTCGACCCACAGGTCACGTGGCAACGACATCATCGACGCCGTCCCAAGTTCATTATCGACGTGCAAAATCATCACAGTGTCTGATCGCCGCCCACCAGTTTCATTAGTGCTTCCGATGCCGCCATAGTCGGGGCTGTTGGGATCAGCAGTTTCGCGAGTATCGCTACCGACTAACAAATAATTAGCAAATGGTCCCGATTTGTCGGCCATCACGCCGCCAAGCGCATCAGCCCGATTGACATTGGCTTCTTGCTGCTTCGTGGCGACGACAAGACCGATTGCCGTCAGCGCTACGAAAACTGCGCCAAGCGTCAGGGTGTTGATCTGCGGAAGTATCTTTCGGCGCCGACGAGCAGGCGGGCGCGATGAAGACATGTCTTAGAAACTATTCGCCCACAGCCCTCAGGATTGTCATCCCTAACATCTGGTCACGAACGCAGATGAATGATGTCGCCAACATCAAGGCGTTGTGTGACTCCGCACGAATCAAGCACAACAAGCCGACCATCGGCCTCAACGTCCAAGGCTCGACCTTCAACAAACTCTCCAGATGGCAACTCAATACGCACTGCTCGACGCAATGTTGACAATTTCGCGCGATATCGCTCGTGTAATTGCACTGGTGTTAAATCAAGCAAACGATCCAGAGCACCCAAAAGTGCGCTCAGTACTGCATCTCGCTCAACTTCTGCAGTTGCACATTCTTGCAAGCAAGCTGCGCCTTCGGGCGCCCAACCCACATTGAGCCCCAACCCAACAACAACAAATTCGGGCGCCGCATATGACTCAATGTCAGTCATCAATTGTTTGATTGGTCCAGTAACCGACAAGATGCCGGCCAACTTTCGCCCATCGACCAATAAATCATTAGGCCATTTCACATCGACTTTGACCTTGCCACCGACTGCAGCAACGATTGTTTCGCTGGCCGCTGCCGCAGCAAGCGCCACCGCATGAGTCAACGCATGAGGAAATCGCGGGACGTTGCGTAACAGCAAGCTCACCAACAAGTTGGCTCCCTGTGGGGCCTCCCAAGTTCGGTCTAAGCGACCCCGACCTTTCGATTGGTAATCGGTGACCAAAGCGACCCGATCTGGGGCTCCAGCCCGACCAGCCGCCAAGAGGTCGTCATTGGTACTTCCGGTCGTCGCGAGCCAGCGAACTTGCCAAGATTCGGGGAATTTCCCGATTTTTTCCCCAAAAATCGGCTCCCCGGGCAAGTTCTCGTCGTTTGGGGTGGCGAAAGGGGTGTCCATCAGACCAACATTGTCACTTGTGTCGACTAAACCCCTTACGAAGATCCTGATCGCCAACCGTGGAGAGATCGCAGTCCGCGTGATCCGAGCCGCTCGAGAGATGGGAATCGCCACCGTGGCGGTGTATTCCGAACTCGATCGCAACGCCCTTCATGTGCGTCTTGCCGACGAGGCCTACGCCCTTGGTGGTCAAACCGCAGCCGAGAGTTACCTCAACACCGAGGCAATTCTTGATGCCATTCGCAAGAGCGGCGCCGATGGCGTGCACCCCGGTTACGGATTCTTCAGTGAGAACGCCGATTTTGCTGACGCCATTACCAATATGGGCGTGGCATTCATCGGGCCCCCAGGCGAGGCAATTCGCGAAATGGGCGACAAGGTTTCGAGTCGTAAAGCAGCGTTACGCGGCGGTTGTCCGATTGTTCCAGGCACCACCGAATTCGTCACAACTGCTGATGAAATCAAGACGTTCGGCGCCGACTTTGGTTATCCCATTGCCATCAAGGCTGCCTTTGGTGGCGGCGGTCGCGGCATGAAAGTTGTGCACAACGCCGAAACAGTGCAAGAAGCAATGGACAGCGCACAGCGCGAAGCAAAAGCATTCTTTGGTCGCGACGAGATTTATGTTGAGAAGTACCTCACCTGGCCGCGCCACGTTGAAGTGCAATTGGTCGGCGACCAACACGGCAACTACGTATGGGTCTCAACACGCGACTGTTCAGCTCAGCGTCGTCACCAAAAGCTCGTCGAAGAAGCCCCCGCCGTAGCAATGGGCGAAGGTGTCGAAGAAGCAATGGGTGACGCAGCTGTTCTTGCTGCTCGTGCTGTTGGTTATTTCAACGCCGGAACCGTTGAATTCATCTACCAAGATGGCGAATTCTTCTTCTTGGAAATGAACACTCGTTTGCAGGTAGAACACCCCGTTTCAGAAGTCATCACGGGCATCGATCTCGTTGAATGGCAGCTACGTGTTGCTGGTGGCGAAAAGCTTCCGATGACTCAAGAAGAAGTCACTGCTCGTCGCAACGGTCACGGCATCGAAATTCGTATCAACGCCGAAAACCCCGCTGGCGGAAAGTTCCTTCCATCACCAGGCAAGATCACCAAGCTTGTTCCTTCAGATGGTTTTGGTGTGCGCTTCGACTCGGGTTACGAAAGTGGCGACGAGATCAGCCAGTACTACGACAACTTGGTCGGCAAGCTCATCGTGTGGGGCAAAGATCGCCCAACCGCAATCGCCCGCACCATTCGTGCACTCGAAGAGATGGTTGTTGAAGGTATTCACACCACCATCCCCGCCGACTTGGCAATTTTGAAGCACCCCGACTTTGCTGCCTTCAAGCACTCAAC
>JBEDJE010000144.1:0-3902 GCA_041172985.1 Actinomycetota bacterium | reverse complement strand
CACGGATACGAAATCACCACGAATCGCGACATCGCCACTGAGGTTGGCATCACCCCCGGGGCGCTGTATCACTATTTCGGCTCAAAATTGGCCTTGTATCTGGCGGTCCATGAAGACACCCAAACTCAGGTCTACGAGCAGTTCACCAAAGCAATTATCGGCCACGAGACCTTTATTGGTCAGTTTGAAGCTGTTCTCGACATCGCTCATGAGATGAATATTGAAGATGCCTCAGTCGCCCGGTTTATTGGGGCGGTCAGGGTCGACTCAGGTCGTCATCCCGATATGGCTGCAGCGCTCTCGACTCATGTGCGACAGCGAGAGGGATTCTTCGCCGTCATGATTGACCTGGGCGTCGATCGAGGCGAAATCGCCAAAGAAAACCGCTTGGTGGTGCAGGCCTATCTACTGACCGTTTTGATGGGACTCACTGATGCCGTGTCAGAAGATCACGAATTGCAAAAGCGAGCGATTCAAGGCATCAAGATGGCGATGCGCGGCCAGCTTGTCAAAACGTCCTGACCAGCACCCAGCCTGAACAAGACTTGGGCGTGACAAGCGGTCTCGTCCAGTTTTCTCCGCTTACTTAATTGGTCGTTCAGTTGATTATGGTCTATTTGTCGATGATTCATCGATGGAAGGGGACGACATGGGAACACTTGATGGAAAAGTCGCTTGCGTGACAGGCGGTACCCGAGGAATCGGTCTCGCAATTGCGAAGGCCTTCCTTGATGAGGGCGCCAAAGTTGTGATTAATGGTCGCGACAAAGCCAAGGCGCAACGCACTCTTGATGAACTAAACGCTGGTGCCAATGTGCACTTCATTGCCGGAGACGTCAAGAAGCGCGAAGACTGCGAAGCTGTCGTTGACGGCACTGTTGCTCACTTCGGTCGCATTGACATCTTGGTGGCGAATGCTGGCGGAGCTGCCAACCATGCGCCGATCGCCGATCTCACCGATGAGGCGATGGAAGATGCCTTGGTCTGGAACTTCTGGCACACCTTTTGGGTGATGCGTCGGGCGTTCAAGTACATGATTCCTCAGCAATCTGGACGAATCATCAACGTCTCGTCAGTTGAAGGCAAAGTCGGCAAGCCCGGAATCTCAACGTATGTTTCGTCAAAGCATGCTGTGAATGGTCTGACTAAGTCAGCTGCTCATGAAGTCGGAACTATTGGCATCACAGTCAATGCGGTGTGCCCAGGCGCCATCGAAACCGACGTCATGATGGCCGAAGGTCCTGGCGCTGCTGTCGCGATGGGAACGACTTATGAAGGTCTTCTCGAAATGTTTGCTTCGGAGTCAGCCATTAAGCGACTCAATGAAGTTGAAGATGTTTCTCTGGTCGCCGTGTTGTTGGCGTCAGATGCAGGTGCAGGTATCACGGGATCTTTGATCTCGATCGACGGCGGAACTTCGCCTTACTGATTTAGGAGATTGTCATGGGAAAACTTGATGGAAAAGTCGCTTGCATCACCGGCGGAACTCGCAGTATCGGACGCGCTATGGCTGAAGCCTTCTTGGCTGAAGGTGCCACGGTTGTTGTTAACGGTCGCGATGCCGCGAAAGGTGCAGTAGCTATTGCTGAAATGGGAGGCGGTCCAAAGATCGCTTTTTATCCAGGAGACGCTTCAAAGCAATCAGTCGTTGAAGGTTTGATTGATTTCACAATCGAAAAGTTCGGAAAGTTAGACATTTGTTGTTTGAACTCGGGTGGCGTCAATATGACCGCACCAGTTGCGCAAATGTCCGACGAAGAATGGAATCTCGAAATCGACTGGAACCTCAATCACGTTTTCTGGGGAATGCGTCGCTCGTTGCAGCACATGATCCCGCGCCAAAGTGGTCGCATCATCGTGACCTCCTCGGTTGAGGGCAAGTTGGGTAAGCCTGGTATTCCTGGCTACGTCGCAACCAAGCATGCAGTGAATGGTCTCGTGAAGTCAGCGGCTCATGAAGTGGGCACGCTCGGCATCACTGTCAACGCAATCTTGCCGGGAATCATCGAAACCGACATCGTGCGCACAACTGGTCCCGATTCGGCTGTCGCCATGGGTCTTGGTACTTACGAGAACCTAATTGCGGCTTTCAGCTCTGAAGCAGCAACGAAGAAGCCCAACAAGGTTGAAGAAGTAGCTGCCGTTGCAGTCATGATGGCTACTGATGCGGCCCGCAATATCACGGGTTGTTTGTTCCCCGTTGACGGTGGAACCCTTCCGTACTGATTTTCAGTTTTCATTGAAGGGCAAGTGATCGCGTGACCTATTCGCATTTAGAACACGCCAACGATCTTGAACCTTCAGCAGGTCATCACCACTTAATCGAAAAGTGTCCGCTTCACAAAGAGGACACTTTCGATCCACCTTTTTTCGTGGTGAGTCGACATGAAGATGTTCTGGCGATGGTCACAGCGCCCACGCAGTGGCTCAACGGCGATGGTCCAGGTGTGTTTTATCAAGTCGGTGGTGTGTTGGGTTCGGCAGACGATCCCGATCATCGTCGTCAACGTAAAGTTCTTCAAGACGGCTTTCGTCCCGCCATGGTCGATGCATTGACTCCACGAGTCGAAGCAATTGGTCGGCAATTGTGGGAAGACGCGTTTAGTGGTGACGGCCAAGGAGATTTCGTGCATCTCTTTGCCTTCCCGTTCCCGGCCATCGTGATTGCCGAAATGCTCGGGATTCGTTCAGAAGATCGAGATCAATTTGGTCATTGGTCAGACGACATCGTGAATGGTCTGGGTGGTGGAGACCTATCTCTCGTTGAAGCGGCCAACGCAGGTATCTATGGCTTGGTCGATGTGCTTGTCGCCGAGCGTCAAGAAATTATTGAAGCGGGTGGCACTTTGCCAGACGATTTCTTAAGCGTGTTGACTCAGGCGTACCTTGCTGACGAACTGAAATACAGCGAGGTCCGTCGACTTTGTCAGCAGGTTCTTGTGGCCGGTCACGAAACCACGGCCAGTTTGTTGAGCCTGATGTTGTGGCGTTTGATTCAGCAACCAGAACTCATGCAACAACTTCGCGATGACCCAAGCAAGATTCAATGGGCTGTTGAAGAATTTTTGCGGTTTGATTCACCAGTGCAAGGTCTGTTTCGAACGAATAAAGAAGAGTGCCAAGTTCGTGGCGAAACAATTCCCGAGCGCAGCAAGATGCAACTCCTTTTTGCTGCTGCTAATCGTGATCCACGAGTGTGGGACAACCCCGATGACATAGATCTCAACCGTTTCGGACCCGGAGCTAAGCCGCACTTGGCCTTTGGTTGGGGGGTGCACCATTGCATTGGCAATGTGCTGGCACGTCGCGAAGGTCAGATGGCTCTGCGTTGGATGATTGATACTTTCGCAACAATCGAACTGACTGGCGACGTCAAAGTGAATCAACCATTTATTCTTCGCGGACTCACGACGTTGCCGATCAAGTGGACAGTCAGAAAGTGACGGTACGGAAATGAATCAAACTAAAAGTACGAGAGTTTCAATTGTCACGGGCGGAGCTTCTGGTATTGGTCGAGCAACAGTCGATGCCCTGCTGGCTGCTGGCGAATCAGTGGTTGTTGTCGATTTACCAAGCGATGCTTTGCGTGAAATTGAGCAGCATCCGCGAGTTCTTGCCGTTGGCGGCGATGTCACCGACGCAGCAACAAACGAACTGGCAGTCGCATTAGCCGAAGGTGAATTTGGCGGACTTGACGCCATGATTCTGAATGCAGGTTTGCCGGCGAGCGGCGACATTCTCACTTTGCCAATTGAGGTCTTTGACCGAGTTCTCGAAGTCAATGTGCGCGGAGTATTGCTCGGTATCCGTGCAGCAGTGCCTGCACTTCGTCGTCGAGGTGGTGGCCGCATCGTCGTCACTGCCTCAACATCAGGTATTAACGCCGACCCCAATATGTGGCC
>JBEDJE010000143.1:0-3917 GCA_041172985.1 Actinomycetota bacterium | reverse complement strand
GTTGAGATTTGGGAGGACGCGATTACCTTCGCCCTTCGTCAAGCGGGTGTGACGACAATGCTGGTGTCAGACCATCCTCACTTATTTGAATGTGGTGGCGAGAATTATCACATTGATTTTGAAGCTTGGGAATACGTGCGCGGGCATGAGAACGATCCGTGGAAGACGCGTCCTGACCCGTCGTGGGTTGGCACACCGGCCCTTCCAGTTGATGAACCCCGACGCGGGCACTTCAAATATCAGGATTCGCGCACTTGGTTTAAGACTGAAGATGATTTTCCAGGTCCACAAACGATGCAGGCTGCTGTGCGGTGGGTCAAAACCAACGCCGGTCATCACGAACGTTCGTTGTTGGTGATTGATGAATTTGATCCGCATGAACCTTTTGACACACCTGAACCTTGGGCTTCGAAGTACCGCGCCCACGAAGAAGATCCATGGATGATTTGGCCTCCTTATGTGATTGATGGTCTGAAGAATGGGCTGATTACCGAAGAAGAAGGTCGGTCGCTTCGAGCCGCATACGGCGCAAAACTCTCGATGATTGATCATTGGTTTAGCAAGTTGCTTGATGCAATTGATGCCTCGCCTGACGCTGATGAAACGGCGGTCATTATTTGCACCGATCACGGGCATTATCTCGGTGAGTTTGACGTTTGGGGCAAGCCAGGTTTTCCGATCCACAATACGCTCGGCCATATTCCGATGATGATTCGTTGGCCTGGCATTGAGCCACGCCGCGAACAAGCCCTCACAACAACGGTTGATATTCATGCCACTCTGTGCGACGTATACGGAATTTCTGTTGAACATCGCACACATGGTCGCTCGCTAGTGCCTCTGATTGAACAGAAAGCATCTTCTGTTCGCGATCACTGTTTGTCTGGTTATTGGGGACGCGAAGTTCAACTGGTGACGCAGAACTACACGTACACCCGCGGATCAGTGGGCGACGGTTTTCCATTGTCGATGTGGTCAAACCGTTGGAGCACAATGCCGGTTCATTCAATGCCACATATTCGATTACCTCGCCCTGATCAACGCGCCTATCTTGATGCGATGCCTGGAAGTTCAGTGCCGGTCATCCGACAGCCATTTATGCAAGGTGATTTCTTGCCCTTTTGGGCTTACGGCGGTCTCAAGAATGAAAATCTCTTATTCGACCGAAACGTTGATCCTGGCGAACTCGACAACCTCGCTGCAGTTCATGGCACTGTGCAAACAGAAATTGAGAAGAGTCTCGTGCGAAGACTGAAAGAAGCGTTGCTGGAGATCAATGCTCCCGAAGACGTGCTCGAACGTCTAGGACTGCAAACTCACTGACAATTTTATAAACAAATGTCGTACGGTCGAATCGGAACTCGCGGTAGTTCGCGACCGACTGCTTGACGAATGGCATTGGCGATGGCCGGAGTCACCGAAATACAAGGTGGTTCACCGATACCTTTGGCGCCGAGTGGAGACTTTGGTTCATGCTCTTCAATGAAAACCATTTCGACGGTGGGGGAATCAAGGAAAGTGGGGAGCAAGTAATCCGTAAAGCTCGGATTACGGACCTTGCCATCTTTAACAATGATTTCTTCCATCACCGCTAAGCCAAGACCTTGCGCGATACCGCCTTCAATCTGGCCCATGGCAGCAAGCGGGTTTAAAACTCGACCGACATCTTGTGCCGTGGCAATTTGCACCACTTTTATAAGACCAAGTTCGGGATCGACGTCGACGACCGCTCGATGCGCAACGAATGCATAAGCGACGTGACAATTTCCCTGGCCATTTTCGTCTAGATCTTCGGTTGGAGGATGATGATATTCCTCGGTGCAATCAATTTCGATCTCACTGATGGCCTCGCTCACTGTTACGCGGCGCTGAGTTAAACGGTCCACAATGTCAGTACCGTCAATCTCGAGTTCAGAACGAGTCATCTCAAACTTTGTTGCAACATGATCAAATAACTGAGCAAGTGCAGCTTGGCAAGCGACTTGAACTGCTCCACCACTCATCCAGGTTTGACGACTAGCCGAAGTAGAACCGGCCGAGCCAACTTGAGTATCGATGGTGTCAAGAATGACTTCATCAACGCCGAGCACAGTTCGAGCGATCTGTTGAGCCAACATCGTAAACCCTTGACCAACTTCAGAAGTCGCGAACTTGATGGTGACAACACCATTACTAATCCGACAACGCGCCGTGGAGAAGTCGTCAAAACCTTCGCTGTACATCAGGTTCTTGATGCTCACACCCCAACCAACACCACGGCGAATATTTGAAGGTTGTGCCGTCAAGCCAGTGCCACCAGGAATAGTGCGAAGGTCGGCATTGTTTTCGAGTGGCGCAGGCATTGGTATTGCATCTGTTTCTCGGATGCATTGGGCCACTGGTGCAACACTGTCCATGATTTGGCCGGTAATCATGCGGTCACCAGTTTCCATGGCGTTCAGTAAGCGAATCTCAACGGGGGAGACTCCCACAACTGCGGCAAGTTTCTCCATTTGGCTTTCATGGGCGAAACACGCTTGTACGACACCAAATCCACGCATTGCTCCACACGGTGGATTATTGGTACGAACCGCCCAACCATCAACAATTGCGTTGTCGCACTTGTACGGTCCTTGCGTGTGCGTGATGCCGTTGATGAGAACCGCCGGCGATGTGCTGCAATAGGCACCACCGTCAAACACCATGCGCGATTCGATCTTGACGATCTTGCCGTTGAGATCGGCATGATGCTTCATCCAGATCTTGGCTGGGTGACGGTGCACATGACCGTAGAAGCTTTCTTCGCGTCCGTACGAAATGCGGACTGGTCGACCAGCCTTCATCGCGAGGAGAGCAGTGTGGACTTGCAAACTGATATCTTCTCGTGCGCCAAAAGCGCCACCGACTCCGCCCAAGACGAGCCGAATGTTCTCTTCGGGAATATTCAAGCAATCGGCGATCTGCTTGCGATCTTCATGGAGCCACTGGGTCGCCACATACATCTCGAGTCCTGCGCCATTTGAATCTGGAATAGCCAAAGCCGATTCAAGCCCCAAGAACGCTTGATCCTGCATGCCGATTTCGTATTCACCCTCAACTTGAACGGCTCCGACGACAGATGTATCTCCACTTACGATTCGCTGATGGCGAAAGATATTGCCATCAGGGTGGATCTGTTCGGCAACACCTGCGATGCAATCTTCCGGATCGGTCACGGGAGTCAAAACTTCGTAGGTCACCTTGATCGCCGCCAAAGCGCGTTGACATGTCTCGGGATGGTCTGCCGCAACTGCAGCAATGGGTTCACCGCTATAACGAACTGTGTCGCCGATCGCGGCAAATACAGGTTGATCTTGAACGATCAGTCCATAAGTCAACTTGCCAGGCACATCAACCGCTGTCACAACTGTGACGACTCCATCAATCGCATAGGCGCCTGAAACATCAATTGCAACGATGCGAGCATAGGGGTGGGGGCTGCGAAGAGTTGCGCCCCACAACATGTTGTCGGCCCACATGTCACTCGAAAAGGCGAATCCACCTTGAACTTTGGCGACGCCGTCCGGTCTGCTGGCGCTTGTTCCGAGCGTGCCGTGACGCAAAGCCGTTGATGCAGAAGTTGTACTCACGAGTTGGTTCTCCGTTGATCAGCGACTGTGCGAACTGCTTCCAAAATTCGGCCGTAACCGGTGCAACGACAGATGTTTCCAGAAAGTGCCTCGCGAATCTCATCATCAGTCGGGCTTGGATTGCTCTCGAGAAGATGATGAACAGCGACAATGAATCCAGGCGTGCAAAAGCCGCACTGAACTCCGCCTTCAGACAAGAATGCCGACTGGACGTCGGTGAGTGCGCCATTCGGACCAAGACCTTCAACTGTCAAAATCTCTGTATTGACGGCATCTGCAGCCATGACAAGACACGAGCAAACTGCTTTG
>JBEDJE010000142.1:0-3931 GCA_041172985.1 Actinomycetota bacterium | reverse complement strand
CCCGGTGCAAGAAGTGCGTTGAATTGTGTATCAGTCATAGCTGATTCCCTCGAAGGCTTTCAGTCTTTGGTATTGCTGCGCTGAATTGCGCGTTCGTCGGTCCCGAGATAACTCGCGATCACCGCAGGATTCCTTCGAATTGCATCAGGCGCACCTTCGGCAATGACATGACCCGCTTCAAGACAGTAAATGCGATCAGAAATCGACATCACCATCGGCATATCGTGCTCAATGATCAAAATTGATGCACCAAGTTCTTCTTTGATCATGCGAATCAGTGGACCAAATGCTTCGGTTTCTCGCTGTGCAACACCAGCAGTTGGCTCATCAAGCAACATCAACTTTGAATCCAAAGCAATCAAGGACCCAAGTTCTACGATGCGCCGAGTTCCAGTTGACAGTTCGCCCATCAATGAATCGGCGTAGCGACCTAAACCAAGATAAGAAATGATTTCGTCGGCTTCTCGTCGTTTGCGGCCTTCATGCTTGGGCGACGGAGGTAGCGCCAAAATTGATGGAATGAGAATCGAACGTTGACGAGATTCAAGGGCAACCATCAAAGTTTCACGAACAGTGAGCGAACTGAAAAGGCGCGCATTTTGGAATGCTCGACCTTGACCTAATCGTGCTCGTTTATAAGCTGGCATCTTTGAAACGTCTCCCCCGAACAATTCAATGACACCCGACGATGGCACAAAACCCGATATCGCATTCACGATCGTTGTTTTTCCAGCACCGTTTGTTCCGATGAGGCCAACTACTTCACCACTTCGAACTTCAAGCGAAACGTCATCTACAATTGTTCGACCCCCCAATGTCACAGAGAGTCCCTTTGTGATGAGAGGCGTGCCAGTCGTTACGACTTTTTTCCCAGAGCCGAGCGAAGCGACTGCAGCTCCATCTTTTCGAACTGGTGGAGTCCAATTTGAACGACGTGCAATCCAGTTCAACAAGTTGTCACGACCTGAGTGGACGATTGAAATCAATCCGCTTGGGAAATACAACAAAACGATCAACATGCCAAAACCACTGGCGAAAAGTTCGACTTGTTTGGTTCCGTCAAAGAACAGGGGAACTGCGATGATGAGCAAAGTTCCTAAAACTGCGCCTGTGATCGATCCGATACCTCCGACAACTGCCACAGACACAATGCGGAGTGACTCATCAAAATCAAAGAGCAACCCGTCAACTTTGAATTGAGCATTACGGGCAACAAGCGGCAACAATCCTCCGGCCAGAGCAGCAAGACCACCAGATACCGCGAATGCCAAAAGCTTTGCTCGGTTCGGTGCAACGGTGTACGCCGAAGACGCAGTTTCGTTATCGCGCGTTGCGATGATTGAACGCCCGATTCCGGTGCGACGAATTCTCCAGACCACCGTGATTGCCACAAGTGCCATCAGAAGAACGAAGTAGTACACCCCGTCAAAGTTCTTTCCCTTAACAGTCCAGAAAAGTAGGCGGAAACCTTCATTTCGGTCGACGTTCAATTGCGCACTTCCACCGCCACCAGGAGCAAACTTCTCACCAACGACGAACCATGAACGAATCGCTAAACCAAATCCCAATGTGACGACCGCCAGGTACAGACCTTTTACTCGCAGCGCCGGAATTCCAACAATCACCGCGGCAATGACACCCCACACCACGCCAATGGGCAATGCCACCAAATACGGCAGGTCGTTGGCGTAATAGATCGTGAGATACGAACCCAAAGCAACGAACCCAAATTGACCCAGCGAAAGTTGTCCACCCCAACCAGTGATTACCGTGACCGAGAGGGCGATGATCAGATACACCGGGACTGAAGAAAACTTCAGCATGTCGCTCGCCTTATCGACCTGACTGGGCAAAACAAGAGCAAGAGCAGCGATCAGACCAAAGCCAGCAAAAGTTAAACCGCGATACAACGGGTGACGAGTTAATTCAACACGAGCGGCGCGAACCTTAGAAGAGAGTTGCCATGCCTCGTCTTTCATTGATGCCGAACGGCCAACCGTGAACAACACAACGATGATGATGACAAAGAGCACCGCGACGTTCGAGCCTGCCGGCAAATCTCCGCTCAAAGACCAAGTGATCAAGAAGCGATCAACGACTCCAGCCAAAAGTCCGCCCACGAGCGTCCAAGTGAACGACTTCATTCGTCCAACCATTGCTGCAACAAGCGAGAGAAGAAGCATCTTGGGACCCAATGCATTTTGCACCGAAGCAATAGAGCCCCCTTGTAGCGGGGCGATCAATAGTGCGCTCAGTGCTGCGAGCAATCCGGCCAATGCCCACACCTTTGTTGAGACGCTGCGAACCCCGATTCCAGCAAGGCGTGCGGCCGGGAAGTTGTCGGCGGTTGCGCGGACATCCATACCGAATGCACTGCGATGGAATAACCAACCCAAAAAGATCATGAGCGCTGGCACGAAAAGCAGAACCATTAACTGCGGGCCAGTGACATTGATGCCGGCGACCTCCCAGTTTCCACTAATCAACACTGGGAAGGTGACGTTGGTTGCCTGCTCGTCTGGAATGGGTAGACGTAACTGCAGCAGTTGAATCACTTGTGTCAGACCAAGAGTGGCGACGAAAAGTAATAGCCGGGGCTGAGTAAACAGTCGTCGCAGTACTAGTTCTGCCGCAACACCAAGTAGGACTCCACACAGCAAGGCGATAGGTAATGACAATCCGTATGCAATGTCGTAGCGCACTTGCAAGAGCGCCATGATGTAGCCGCCGAATGCGCCGATTTGTCCGTGAGCAAAGTTGATAACACCCGTGGCCCGATAAATCAGCAAAAGCCCAAATGCAACTAGCGAATAGACAAGACCTTGAATCAGCCCGTCGAACATAATGTCGTTTGAATACGTCAGTGCGATTAATGCACTCATGCTCCCGCTCCTGACAAGAAGACGGCTCGCAAGAGATCGTCGCGTTCAAGAAGTTCTTGGGCAGGTCCCTCAAACTTCACTTGACCGCGTTCCATAAAGACAGCACGATCGGCTATCGAGAGGGCGACGTTCACCGATTGTTCAACGATGACCATGGTGACTCCTTGCTCTTTGAGCTTCTCCACGATCTTCAACAAATCTTGTACGACAACGGGCGCCAGACCGAGCGAAAGTTCATCGATGCACAGCAGTTCGGGATCGAGCATCACTGCTTTGGCCAGTGCCAGCATTTGTTGCTGACCACCCGACAATGATCCGGCACGCTGATCTCGTCGTTGCCACAAAATCTCGAATGTTTCGTACACCTGCGCCAATTTCTCTTTGCGCTTACCATGATCGGCGATCTGACGGCTCCACACCTGAAGGTTTTCTTCAACCGTCATTGAACTAAACACCGCTTCGCCACCTGGAACTAATACCAATCCCATCGAGGCTCGGTACTGCGGTTCAACCAAGGTGATCGTGCGACCATTCATACGAACCACGCCGCGATCGGGCATCACGAGTCCCGAAATCGCTTTCAAGATTGTCGACTTGCCAGCACCGTTCGTTCCGAGCAAGGCAAGGACTTCACCTTTCCGTACGTCGAAACCTACGTCGAAGAGAACTTGCAAGTTGCCATAGCTAACGTCGACGTTGCGTACCTGCAGAACCGGAATATTGCCAGGATCATTGTGCAAGCGCTGCGATTCAGCTTGTTGTTCCTTTAACTCGCCAATCGTGAGTGCGATGTCGCGCTTCATGTAACGACTGCCGTAAATGATCAACAGACTTCCCAGCAATGCTGCAGGTGGAACGACGGACGTCAGCGCTGTTCGTTCACCGTGAGCGTCAGACAGTCCGCCAGCGAGAAGCCCACCAAAGAAGCCGCCCATCAAGAAGATGTACACGCCAACCATGGCAAATGCTTGCGAACGCATTTGGTACGGCACAATGGCCGAGATCGCAGGACCCATTTGCGTAAACGCCGCACCCTGGAATGCATTGCC
>JBEDJE010000141.1:0-3944 GCA_041172985.1 Actinomycetota bacterium | reverse complement strand
CAGCGAAGCCCGTGTGCACCTGATGGCTTCGGCCCGACAGCGCGAGCAACATTTTCACAGCCTCAGCGTCGTCGACGGGCTTGCCGAAAATGATGCCATCGACATCGACGGTCGTGTCGGCGGCAATCACGATGGCCCCAACGTTCACGGCGCCCACAGTTTTCATGACTGCATCTAATTTCGCGGATGCCAAACGCCGCACGTAATCAGCAGGCAACTCGCCTTCAAGAACGGACTCATCGATATCGGGTGACACTACGCGTGGCTCAACGCCAATACTGCGCAACAACTCAAGTCGGCGTGGCGAACCCGAACCCAAAATGACAGACATCAACAATCAACCGCCCGACACAGCCATCTCCGAATCATCATCGGGAATGGTCATGTCATCAAGACAACCGCGGAATCCTTCGGGTAGCGACACCTTGATCGGTCCGCTGGTCTTGCCACGACGCAAACTCTCGCCACCTTCAACCACAGTCATGTCGGCGCCATTGCGTTCGAGCATCTCATCAAGAATCGCATCAAAAGCTTCAATTGAATCCGCAGTTGCCAAACGATGACGTACTTCACCACCAACTGGATAACCAGTGAGGTACCACGACACGTGTTTGCGAAAATCTCGTACACCTCGTGAAGTTCCCGAACTGTCGTCGCCAAAATGCTCAACCAAAGTTCGTAGATGGCGCTTCATCACATCAACAACAAAACCCAACGTGCGCGGAGCCTTCACTTCGCGACCATTAAATGCATCGGCTAAATCTTCAAACAACCATGGACGACCAAGACAACCACGGCCAATCACCACGCCATCGCAACCAGTTTCGTTGACCATGTGTATCGCATCTGCTGCGGTCCAGATATCTCCGTTACCCAAAACCGGAATTGACGTGACTGCTTGTTTGAGTGCGGCAATGGTGTCCCAACGGGCAGTACCGCTGTAGTGCTGTTCAGCAGTGCGAGCATGAAGGGCAATTGAAGAAATACCTTCTTCTTCGGCAATACGACCAGTGTTGAGATACGTGATGAGGTCTTCGTCAACACCGATACGGAATTTCGCAGTAACGGGAACGCCGTAAGGCTCAGCAGCTTTCACCGCTGCTTTCATAATTGCCCGCAACAAATTTGGTTTCGCAGGTACCGCAGCACCGCCACCTTTACGGGTCACTTTGGCAACAGGACAACCAAAATTCATATCGATGTGATCAACGATGTCGTTCTCACACAGTTTGGTGACCGCACGCGCCAACATGATTGGGTCGCTTCCGTACAACTGCAAACTGCGCGGTGATTCATCGGGAGCAAATGTCACCATGCGTTCAGTTTTGGCACTGCCGTGAACCAACGCAGTTGCCATCACCATTTCGTTGACGTACATCAAGCCCGAAGCGAACTCACGACACAATGTGCGAAACGGCGCATTCGTGACACCAGCCATCGGCGCCAACACAATCGGTGATGCCAATTCAATGTTGCCAATCTTCAACGGTTTCATGGCGAGTGGCTTCATCGTGACCAGGTCGAATCAATAAGAGGCAAACGCAAATTAGGAAATCCGCCAGAATCAAGTGACGTTGGGCCATCACTACGCAAGCGATACCACGCAGCGCTACCGATCATTGCTGCGTTATCAGTACACATCGCGCGACTTGGTAACAATCCGCGTCGTCCGTCGGCTGCACACATCTCGGTGAACTTCTCGCGCAACAATGAATTCGCAGCGACACCACCGCCCAATACGAGCCCCTTTGCACCAACGGCCTCGGCAGCCTTACGGGCTTTACTCAAAAGAACATCGACAACGGCCAGTTGAAATGACGCAGCGACATCAGCGGTATTCACTTGTGGATTCTTGCGCACATAGTTGACGACTGATGTTTTGAGTCCACTGAAACTGAAATCAAGTCCGTCATGCAACATTCCTCGTGGGAAATCGATGGCCTGCGCATTACCCGTGCGCGCAATGGCATCAATAGCTGGCCCGCCTGGATAACCAAGATCTAAGAAACGCGCGACCTTGTCAAATGCTTCACCGGCTGCATCATCAATGGTGCGACCCAGCAGTTTGTATTCGCCATGTCCACGCATTTCGATCAGCATCGTGTGACCACCAGAAACCAGAAGCACAACGAGTGGTAGTTCTAACGTTGGATCTTCAAGCAAACCTGCATACAGGTGTGCTTCAAGGTGATTGACGCCGATGTACGGAACATCCCAGGTGTAAGCCAAAGCTTTAGCTGCCGACACACCAATCAATAGGGCTCCGATGAGTCCAGGACCATGAGTTGCAGCAACAGCGTCAATGCGCGACTCACTGATACCCGCTTCAGAAATTGCTTGCGCAATCACTGGATTTAATAAATCAAGATGGGCCCGCCCAGCAATTTCTGGTACCACGCCACCATATTGAGCATGTAAATCAATTTGTGTGCTGACCACACTGCTCAAGATGTCATTGCCACCCATCACAATCGAGGCAGCAGTTTCGTCGCAGCTTGTTTCAATCGCCAAGATGACGGTTGATTCATTGACAACGATGTTGTTCGGAGTGAAACCGCTCATGAGGCCGAACTCCCCCGCATCACATTTTCAAGTCGCGTTTGGTACGCGGCATCTTGAATATCGTGTGCCCACATAACTAGTGCGTCTTCGGTATTTTCGTAGTAGCGCTGGCGAACTCCGGCTGGGGCAAAACCAAAATGCCGATACAGCTCTTGGGCGGCTGTATTGCTCACCCGCACTTCAAGGGTCAGAGCTTCAGACTTCTGCACTATTGCCTGTTGTGCAATGTGCCCCATCAACAAACGGGCGATTCCTTGGCGATGCCGATTTGGTTCAACTGCAATGTTGGTGACGTGTGCTTCATCTAGGGCAAACATCAGACCGGCATAACCCACAACCTGTTCACCGTCTTTTGCCACCACGTAGTAACGCTCGCCACGGCGCGACAAATCAATTTCACTCGAGAAAACACCCGACGTCCACGGTTTGGGATACACGCGTTCTTCAATCGCCAAAATTTCACGTACATGTCGACGACGCATCGGTTCAATCGAAATGCCATTGGCGTCGTCACTTGACGGTTTCAGAAAACGCGAGACGATACTCATCGTCCAGCTCCAGAATTACGAGTTGACCAATTGATCTCGGCATCGGGCTGGCGTAAATACAAAGCTTCAATCTGATGCGGTTCAACCCAGTCTTCTTTGAGTGCTTTCACATGTGCCAATTCGACTAATGCCGACGCGCCTGGGAATGAATACGACGAGCCCGCAAAATCAGTCGCGAATCCGGCAACAATTTCTTCGCGATAACGCACCGCTCCATCGCCCACACACAAGGTCTCTTGACCTCGTCCTAACAGATCAGAAATCAGATCATCAATTGAACCGACCATTGGCTCAAGAACACGCTGAATACCGTGATCGGTCTGGCGATAGAACGCGTAGAACACTTCACCCTTGCGCGCATCAATCACTGATGCGATGAGTTGATCGGTGCGGCGCAATGGATACGCCAAAAGATCAAGGCTTGACATCGCGATCATCGGAATGTGCAATGCAAGAGCGATGGCCTTGGCTGTAGCGATTCCGACGCGCATACCAGTAAACAATCCTGGACCGACGTCAACTGCCACAACTGCAACTTCGTCAATTTTGACGTCGGCTTGGCGACAGAGAAACTCAATCGCTGGTGTCAGAGTTTCGGCGTGTCGACGACCGCGAGTGATGTCGATTGAGGCAAGCACTCCATCGTGATCACCTAGCGCGACACTCACGCGTTCGGTCGCGGTTTCAATTCCGAGTGTGAGCATGGCCCTAGTCCTCAAGCCATAACGTTAAAGAAGTTTTCAAACGTTCAAGACGCGATGCCCACTGTGTACCGACACTATGAATCACGATTGATCGTTCATCATCGGCATGGTCGGTGTTGTGACGCAGAAA
>JBEDJE010000140.1:0-3945 GCA_041172985.1 Actinomycetota bacterium | reverse complement strand
AATCAAAATGATCGAAGGGAGTTCTTGCGATGAGCATGACACCGAACACCACATCAATGCCCTCGCATCACATCTTGTCGGTGCTTGTACAAAACCGCGCCGGAGTCTTGGCTCGTGTCGCTGGTTTGTTCGCTCGACGCGGCTACAACATCTTCAGCTTGGCCGTCGCCCCGACCGAAGATCCCGATTTTTCACGGATCACGATCGTGGTTGACGTTGAGTCAGCCCCGCTTGAACAGATCGTGAAACAGCTGTTCAAGCTCATCGACGTCGTCAAAATCAGCGAACTCGACCCCCGCCGCTCGGTTGAGCGCGAACTCATGATGGCCACCGTTCGGGTGGCCTCAGAGGACCGTGGGCAGGTCGTTGAACTGGCAAATATCTTCGAAGGCAAAATTTTGGCCGTAGGAACTGAGGCCATAACGGTGTCTTTGGAGGGAAGTCCCGACAAACTTGATGACTTCGAGGAACTTCTTCGTGGTTACGGGATTGTTGAACTTCAACGGACCGGCCGTGTGGCGCTTCCGAAACTCGACAAAGAGGCGCGAACGCGTCCTCACAAAAATGGAAAGGCAAGTTGACCAATGGCAGCAAAGTTGTATTACGACGGTGACTGTGACGTTTCGATTATCAAGAACCGCAAGGTTGCGATCATCGGTTACGGATCACAGGGACACGCTCACGCTCTGAACTTAAAAGAGAGTGGAGTGCCCGTAGTGGTCGGTCTGCGCGAGGGTTCCTCGTCAGCAGCCAAGGCCGAGGCCGCTGGTCTCACAGTGAAGAGCATTTCTGAAGCAGCCAAGTGGGCTGACGTCATCATGCTCACCATGCCTGACACCGAGCAGAAGGCCACATACGACGCTGATATCAAGCGTTATATGAAGGCTGGCAAGGCGTTGGCATTCGCTCACGGCTTCAACATTCGCTTCAAGCGCATTCGTCCGCCAAAGGGCGTCGACATCATCATGATCGCCCCGAAGGGTCCTGGTCACTTGGTGCGTCGTACGTACACCGAAGGCGGCGGAGTTCCGTGCTTGATCGCAGTTGAACAAGACGCAACTGGCAATGCCAAGAGCGTTGCGTTGTCATACGCATCAGCTATTGGTGGTGGCCGCGCCGGCATCATCGAAACCACATTCAGCGAAGAAACCGAAACCGACTTGTTCGGCGAGCAGGTTGTGTTGTGTGGCGGACTCACCTCATTGGTGCAGGCCGGATTCGAAACGCTCGTCGAAGCTGGTTACCAGCCCGAGATGGCGTACTTCGAGTGCTTGCACGAAGTGAAGCTCATTGTTGACCTCATGTACGAAGAGGGCATCGCTGGAATGCGTTACAGCATCAGTGACACCGCTGAGTACGGCGACGTGACCCGTGGACCACGCATCGTGACCCCGGCAACCAAGAAGATGATGCAGAAGATCCTCAAGGAAATTCAGTCCGGCAAATTTGCCAAGGAATGGATTGCCGAGAGCGAAAGCGGACGCAACAACTTCAATGCCCTTCGCAAGGCCGGAGCCGACCACCAGATCGAGTCAGTGGGTAAGAACCTGCGCTCGATGATGCCGTGGATCTCGGCTGGCAAGCAGAAGGTCAGCGAAGCCTCAGGCGGCTGAGCCAAAAATCTAGTAAAAATCTAATTCCGACTTGTTTGGTCGGGAATTGACCGTTAGCGTGCCCTCCTGAATTACTAATCAGGAGGGCACGACTATGTCTGCAGCAGAGTGGGGTTTTGAAACCCGTCAAATTCACATCGGTGGAGAACCCGATCCAACAACTGGCGCTCGCGCCGTTCCGATCTACCAGACCACCAGTTACGAATTTCGTGACGCACAGCATGCGGCGAATCTGTTCGCTCTCGCTGAAGTGGGAAATATCTACACACGCATCATGAACCCAACGCAGTTGGCTGTTGAGTCACGCGTGAACTCGCTCGAAGGCGGCGTGACCACGGCAATTGGTTTGCCTGGCACATTGGTCGTGAGTTCTGGCCAAGCTGCCGAGACCTTGGCGATTCTCACTTTGGCTGAAGCTGGCGATCACATCGTTGCTTCACCGTCGTTGTACGGCGGAACATACAACTTGTTGCACTACACCCTTCCCAAGATGGGCATTGCAGTCTCGTTCGTTGATGATCCGCACGATCTTGCGCAGTGGAAAGCTGCAGTTCGTCCGAACACCAAGGCGTTCTACGGCGAAGTTTTGGCCAATCCGCGCAATGACGTGTTTGACATCGAAGGTGTCTCAAAGGTTGCTCACGAAGCTGGCGTGCCGTTGATCGTCGACAACACTGTCCCAACCGCTTACGGCATTCGTCCGCTCGAGTGGGGTGCTGACATTGTTGTGCAGTCACTCACCAAATTTGTTGGTGGACACGGAACTTCTGTTGCTGGTTCAATCACCGACGGTGGAAAGTTTGACTTCTCGGCTTCGGGTCGTTTCCCGAACTTCACCGAGCCCGATCCCAGCTATCACGGTTTGGCATACTGGCCCGCACTTGGTGCTGGCTCGTACATCTTGAAGGCTCGTGTGCAGTTGCTGCGTGACCTCGGTATGGCTGTCTCGCCGTTCAATGCGTTCTTGTTGTTGCAGGGTCTCGAAACCTTGTCGCTGCGCATGGAGCGTCACTGGAGCAATGCTCACGCCGTTGCTGAGTTCCTCGACAAGCACCCGCAAGTCGAGAGCGTTAACTACGCCGGCTTGACAAGTAGCCCGTGGCACGATCGTGCCAAGAAGTATTTCGGTGGCCGTGGCTACGGTTCGGTTTTGGCGTTCAACATCAAGGGTGGACGTGAAGCCGGTGAAAAGTTTGTTGCTGGTCTGGAGTTGCACAGCCATGTTGCCAACATCGGTGACGTGCGCAGTTTGGTGATTCAGCCGTCGACAACGACACACAGCCAGTTGACCGCTGAGGAGCAGGTTGCTTCGGGCGTGAATCCCGGCCTCGTGCGTTTGAGCGTGGGACTCGAGTCGATTAACGACATCCTGGCCGACCTCGCACTCGGTTTCGCCGCCGCCAAATAACTGGAACCAACTCGCCACTCTGTACTTTCCGTTCCAACAGTTGGAACCGAAAGTACAGAGTGGCTTATTTGTTCAGTCGGGGCGGTTGTCGTCGAGGAACTTCTGGAACTCGGCTGCGAGATCGTCGCCCGAAGGAATTAACTCTTCGGCTCGGCGATCAAACTCAAGTTCGAGCATCTGCACATACCGCAACGCCCGGTCGTCTTCAGAGACGGCATCGTCGTGAAGTGATCGCCAACGTTCCATATCTTCGAGTAATTCACCGTGTCGCGTCGGGACTCCGAGGACATGTTCGAGTTGGCGCAACAACGCCGCTGAAGCCTGCGGATGTTCGGCATTTCCTAGATAGTGGGGGACGCCAACCCGTAACGAAATCGCCGGCAACTCTTCGCGTTCGAATTCGGTCTGCATCACGCCAACCACACCTGTGATTCCCTGATACGACGGACGCGAGAGTCCGAGTGTTCGTGCTAGCTGAGGATCAACTGTGCTGCCAACGACAAACGGCGTACGCGTGTGGGGCACGGTGTCAGCCGATGCTCCAACTGTCACGATGGCTTCACAACCAAGTCGCGTGTAAGCGGCAACGACGCAACGCACAAATGTATGCCAACGAATATGGGGCTCGACACCAGACATCACCACGATGTCACGAGGGAACTCAGGGAACCTCAGCGCAATGATTTCGTTGGTCGGCCATTCGATGACTCGTTCATCATCTTCGTCAATGCGAACCTCGGGTCGAATTTGAGTGAAGTCGTAAAACGGATCGCAATCGATAGACGCAACAACTTCGGCGGCATTGTGACGAACGAGATGTTCGAGCGCAGATGTTGCAACTCCGGCCGCATCAAACCAACCAGTGAGAGCCACCACCATGACCGGGCGGCGCAGCGGAGCTGACAAGCCTTCCCAGATCAAGAC
>JBEDJE010000139.1:0-4942 GCA_041172985.1 Actinomycetota bacterium | reverse complement strand
TTGCCATGGTGTGAAGGTGTGCAAAAACCACTGCCCCGGCGTTCCGTCTGGCTCTGTAATGCGCGACCACGCACCTCCACCAAAAACTGCTTTCCAATTATTTGGAGGCAGTTCACCATTCACACCTTGGCCATCACGAAACCAAAATCGTTCGCGCTGTTTACTTCCTCGCCCAGCTTCCACTGCCTCTTGAAACCACGCATGTTGATCACTGCAATGATTGGGAACAACATCCATCAAGATTCGTAAACCAAGTTTGTTGGCACGACTAACTAACTGATCAAAGATTTCAAGATTGCCATACGCGGGCTCAATATCGAAGTAGTCAGATACGTCATATCCATGATCCATCTGCGGAGATGGATAACACGGATTCAGCCACACACCATCAACACCTAGCGACGCGATGTAATCAAGGTGATCTAATAAACCAATCAGATCACCGGCACCATCACCATTGCCGTCGGCGAAAGATCGCACATACACCTGATAGATAACTGCGTTACGCCACCACGGTTGCTTGGCCATCGAAATTACTTTCCGGTATCACGAAATGGCGTATCAAGGAACGGCGGCCAATCGCCTCCACCGTGTGCCTCGATAGATGCACCACTGACATACGACGCCATCGGCGAAGACAAGTACACGCAGACATCACCGATCTCGGTTGGTTGCGCCAAACGTCCGATCGGAATTTGTGCACCGGTGCGACGCACACCTTCTTCATCGCCGTAATGCAAGTGCGCCAATTCTGTTCGCACCATTCCGACAGTCACCAAGTTGACACGGACTTTGGGTAGCCACTCTTGTCCCGTCGTCCGTGTGTAATTTGCAAGCGCAGCTTTGGCCGCGCCATAAGCCGCAACTGTTGGCGCGGGTCGCTCTGCCGACACGCTCCCGATATTGACAATTGATCCACCGTTGGGTTGATTCTGCATGTGGCGATTAGCGGCCTGGCTACACCACATCGCCGAGAACAAATTGACCGCCACAATCTTTTGCGCAAAGTTGGCTGACCCAGTTGAGGTATCCGAAGGCGGACTACCTCCGGCGTTATTGACCAAGATGTCGAGGTGCCCAAAACGATCAACGATTTGATCAATCAATGCGGTTGCTTGGTCGGCATCGCGTAGGTCGACTGGATAGGCCGCCCAGTCTTTGGGTAAATCATCAGGAATCGAGCGAGCACACACCACAACTTGCGCTCCAGCATCGGCAAATCGCTGAGCAATTCCCTTTCCGACGCCCTTGGTGCCACCCGTAATGAGGGCTACTTGTCCAGAAAAGTCAATTGTGATTGCCACGTGACGAACCTTAGTAGGAACTCGGCGCTCGTTTCTGACGCATCGTCAGATGGCGGGTACGCTCAACCCGTGGGAATTTCTTCGAACATCAACGACCGCGGCATCGCCGAGGTCATCATGGACTGTCCTCCTGTCAACGCCCTCACTGTGGCTGAATGGTTTGAGGTCGCCGACACCATCACGGCCTTGGGTCGCGACACAAAGGTACGAGTCGTCGTCTTGCGATCCGAAGGCCGGGGATTCAACGCCGGGGTTGACATCAAAGAGATGCAAAACACCCAAGGGTTTGATGCTCTCATTGGCGCCAACAAAGGTTGCTATGCAGCTTTCGCTGCGGTCTACGACTGCCCCGTTCCGGTCATCACCGCTGTTGCTGGTTTTTGCGTCGGCGGCGGCATCGGCCTTGTTGGCAATAGCGACATCATCATTGCCAGTGACGATGCATTCTTTGGTCTGCCCGAAGTCGACCGCGGCGCACTAGGCGCCGCAACTCACTTGGCACGCCTGGTCCCCCAGCACAAGATGCGCGCCATGGTCTATACATCGGCCACTGCGACTGCCGCCGAACTCCACGCATTCGGAAGCGTCCTACAGGTTGTGCCGCGCGCCGAACTTCGCGATGCTGCGATGAAAGTTGCCGAAAGCATCGCCGACAAACACCCAACCGTGATTCGTGCCGCCAAAGAAAGTTTGAACGGCATCGACCTTTGGGATGTCAAGCGCAGTTACCGCTTTGAACAGGGTTTCACTTTTGAACTCAATCTCACTGGTGTCGCCGACGAATTGCGTGATGATTTCGCGGGCACCGACAAAAAGAATAAGAAAGACGACAAGTGAGATGAGCGATCCTCGAAACAAAATCATCACCGAAGATCAAGCAGTCGCCACACTTCGCAGTGGCATGACTCTCGGTATTGGTGGTTGGGGAAGCCGTCGCAAGCCCATGAGTTTGGTGCGTTCGCTTCTGCGTTCAGATATCACCGACCTCACTGTCGTTTCTTACGGCGGCCCTGATGTTGGCTTGTTGTGTGCAGCCGGAAAAGTAAAGAAACTGATTTACGCATTCGTTTCACTTGACTCGATTCCGCTCGAACCGCATTTTCGTTTAGCCCGCCAGAACGCAACAATTCCCGAGCCAACCGAATGGGATGAAGGCATGTTGCAGTGGGCTTTGTTTGCTGGGTCGTTGCGTTTGCCGTTCTTGCCCACCCGTGCTGGTCTTGGTAGCGGAGTCATGGACGTCAACCCGTCGCTCAAAACGGTGAAGTCACCGTATGCCGACGGTGAAGAACTTCTTGCGGTTCCAGCCATTCGTCTTGACGCTGCTTTCGTTCATATGAACCGTTCAGATGCTCGTGGCAATGCGCAGTATCTCGGACCTGATGTGTACTTCGATGATTTGTTCTTGTCCGCATGTGAGCCTGGTCGACGATTTGTCAGCGCTGAGAAGATCATTCCGACGGAAGACCTTTTGAAAGAAGGGACCTTCCACACCCTTAAGATCAATCGCTCGATGGTTGATGGCGTGATTCATGCACCGAATGGCGCGCACTTCACCACGTGTGAGCCCGACTACGGCCGCGATGAAGCATTCCAAAAGGCCTATGTTGACGCGGCCCGCGACCCTGAAGCTTGGAAAGCATTCAGCGATCGCTTCCTTGCTGGCGACGAAGCCAACTACCAATCACAAGTTGTGGCATGGCGTGAAGAAATCAAAGCAGCCAAGGAGGCCGCGAAATGAGCGATTCAGTAGCACTCGCTGATGTCATTGCTGTTGCCTGTGCCGAAGCATGGCGCGGTGACGGAGAAATATTCGCCTCGGGTATGGGTGTCATGCAAATGCTTGGTGCCCGCGTCGCTCGGGCCACCTTCGAACCTGATCTCATGATCAGCGATGGTGAGGCGTTTTACGTTTCAGGAGACTTGCCGATTGGCGGAACCCAAAAACTCGTTGAAGGATGGATTCCATTCCGCAGCGTGTTTGACACGCTTGCTGGTGGACGACGTCACGTGATGATGGGTGCAAGCCAAATCGATCGCTATGGCAACAGCAATATCGCCAACATCGGTCCGTGGGCCAAGCCCAAGTCGCAATTACTTGGTGTTCGTGGCGGACCAGGCAACACCGTCAATAACGCGACGAGTTTCTTCATTCCCAAACACCAGACATCCGTCTTCGTAGCCAGCGTTGACATGGTGAGTGGTGTTGGCTACGACCGCGCGAAAAAAGTTGGTGGCTTTATTGCTAAGCGCCACGACCTTCGCCGTGTTGTTACCAACCTCGCTGTACTTGATTTCAATTCACCCGACAACTCGATGCAACTTGTCAGTTTGCACCCAGGAGTCAGTATTGATGATGTCGTTTCTAACACCGGATTCGAATTAGTGATTCCTTCAACGGTGCCAATCAGTCGTCCACCAACCGCTGCAGAGAGTGCAGCGATCGAAACCATCGATCCCAAGGGTCTACGTCATCGCGAGATTCCCGCATGAGCGCGAATATCCCATCATTCAAACCGGTATGGGTTGGGTCGCTGGACCAAAGCTCGTGAGCGCTACTGCTAACGCAGGTGCTCTTGGCATTTTGGCCAGTGCCACCATGGATCTTGATCAGCTGAAGTCATCAATTGCCGAAGTCAAGAGCCGCACGACCAAACCATTTGGTGTGAATTTGCGCGCCGACTCGGCTGATGTCAAAGACCGCATCAGTTTGATGATTGATGAGGGCATCAAAGTTGCCAGTTTTGCTCAAGCCCCAAAGCCCGAATTGATTTCACGCCTGAAAGATGCGGGCGTCGTCGTCATTCCTTCAATTGGGGCGAAGCGTCACGCCGAAAAAGTTCTTGAGTGGGGCGTCGATGCCGTACTCGTTCAAGGTGGCGAAGGCGGTGGACACACGGGCGCCGTTCCGACAACCGTCTTGTTACCTCAAGTTGTTGACGCAGTCGCCGGCCGAGTGCCAGTCATCGCTGCTGGTGGATTCTTTGATGGTCGCGGCCTCGTTGCTGCCCTTGCATACGGCGCTTCTGGAATTGCAATGGGAACACGCTTTTTGCTCACCAGCGATTCGTCAGTTCCGCAAGCCGTCAAGGAGTACTACATATCTAAGGGCGTGCTTGACACAGTCGTGTCGGTCCAAGTTGACGGTGTTCCACATCGCGTGTTGCGTACAGAACTTGTTGACCAACTTGAAAGTAGTCGTGGAAAATTCTTGGCACTTCCTCGTGCCGGAATCAACGCTCTCAAATTCCGCAAGATGACCGGAGCCAAACTCACCGACATGTTGCGCGAGGGTATGGCCATGAAGAAGTCAATGGATTTGTCGTATTCGCAAATGGTGATGGCCGCCAATACGCCAATGCTGTTGAAGACTTCGTTGGTCGATGGCCGCACCGAATCTGGTGTCATGGCGAGCGGACAGGTCGTCGGAATCATTGAAGACTTGCCAAGTTGCGCCGATCTCATTGATCGCATCATCACCGAAGCCAATGCAGTGTTGGCCGATCTCACTCGTTCATAATTCATTTTTCAATTTCGTAAGGAAAAGCAATGGCAGTAACAACTCTTCACGGTCCCGACGATGTTCGTAGCCACCTCGGTCAACATCTTGGTTACAGCGAGTGGATGGAAATTGATCA
>JBEDJE010000138.1:0-6298 GCA_041172985.1 Actinomycetota bacterium | reverse complement strand
CTCTTTTCTCATCTCTGCCAGAAATTCTGTGGTCTGATCGGTGAGTTCGGTTTTGAGTTCGTCGAATTTCTGATCCATATTTTTCATTGTGCCGTCTTTCGGCAGTCATTTCAAGGCGCAGCAAAAATCAAGACAATTACCGGCCACCACAACTGTGGGAAAAACACACCTATGTACGGAGACAACGCCGCCGTCTTAACTCACTCGGGGGTCTGAGTCTGGGTTTGAAATGGTTATCAAGGATTCCCATTCGCTCTAATCGTCCCAATGGTCAGGTACCGAATGGTGGGCGTACTCATATGGTCGGCCAAAAGCGGCCTCGTAGTACCTGTAGAAGTTTTCTTGTAATTCAAGTTGTTCAAGATTGAACAATTCAATGGCAGGATCGTATGCGCCGTTTATGGCTTCAGACAGCGGCCAAAGAACCCCGGAAAACAAAATTTGGTCTGAGCGCTCACAAGGACAACTACTTGACTCACCTAACCTAATCATGTCGCTCTTACTGATGTTCGTCAGATCAATCACGAAGTTTTCTTCGTCCTTGATGATGAGAGCTGTGCAGGTCCCACCAGGTTCGCAAAAACGCTCGCGTGTTCCGAGCGAGGTATGTAGTCCGTGAAGTTCGCACCACCTGATACTCCAAGGAGTGGCTGAAGTGATTTCGCCTGGCTCCATCGAGTTCAGTGAGGACTCTTCAGCATACTTTGTGATGATCGAAGGAAGGATAAGTGGGCGGGTGAAGGGTGATTTGTGTTGTTTCATGTCTCTATAACGACAACTCAAACTAGAAGTGTGCAAAGGAAGCAATATTTTTTTCTTGGACCGTTTGCCACATTCGTCAGACCATTGATCGTTACCTACATGTTGATACATCGCTCATCATGTCCGAGTGCTGGTTGCGAGTTCGACAAGGAGGATTATGAATTACGGAATCGGAAAGTTCCATAGAGACCCCGAGGTGGTATGCGAATACGCCCGTGTCATCGGAAGGTCACTTGGTTGCAAGTGTGAGCACTACCCGGAATATCGGAAATACCTTGACGACCTTGAACGTCTGTCAATTGACGACAGGTTTCTGTACTGGTTTTTCTTCCCGTATAAGGGCAAGCGAATTTCTGCAATGTGTCAGTGTTGTCAAGCCATCATGGGTTATGAGAAAATCTTTGATGAGATTGGAGATCGGCAAAAACAACCTGAAGTTAAAGATATAGGTGATTGGGATCTGTATCGAGAATTCAACTACGACCACACCACCGCCGAGGTCATTTTAGGCAGTCGCCTCGCCAATGGGCTTTTGGTGGTGGGTCAAATGAAATTATCGGACTACCAATCTGCCGATCTGGATGACGATAACAACGAGACTTTCGCAATGTGGAAAGTTATTACCTTGGGCCGAGCAGGGGATTGGCACGCCTATTCGAGTTGGTTTGTGACTGCTCAAGACGATGGTTGGAACATTCAGCTTCAGCAAAAATCTCACGGTTTAAAATTGCTCACTCCGTGGCTTTATGACGATCTTCAGTTTTGAGTCCGCCTGGAGACAGATGTGGCTTTGGTTCTTGGCAAACATTTATTCTTGGTCGAACTCGCACTCTTGGCCGTCGCAGGAGCCAAAGTGGTGACAAAAAGATGCGTAGTTGAGGCAATCTGGATGACCTTCGTGGGAAGAATCAGACTGATTGGCAGCTTGCTTTTTGCCTCGACGTTTGCCCAGTTGGTACGCAATAGCTGTGGAGAAAAATCCCATAATGTTTAACAATCCTAAGTGGCAGAGAGTTCTATCTGAACGTCTGAACGATGGTCATGAATCAATAACGAGCACCTGATTTTCAGATGTGCGTTGCTTCGCATTCTTGCTACCAGAAGAATTAACTCACTCGGGGTCAGAGTCGGGGGTGGTGGCTGATCCACCATCACCAACACCAGCGAGCTCAATCGCGGCCGGAGGCTGGAAACCCTCGACTGCTTTGAAGCCCAACTGCTTTTCACCGGGACGTTCGGGATCGTCTTCAACGTCAACGACAATGATCTGGCCGGCAGTGAACTGTTTGTACAAGATCTTCTCGCTGAGCGCATCTTCGATGAGTCGCTGAATGGCACGACGCAACGGACGTGCACCCAACTGCGGGTCGTAACCCTTGTCGGCCAAGTGTTCTTTGGCAGCGACAGTGAGTTCGATACCCAGACCCTGGCTCTCGAGCTGACCAGCCAAGCGGACCAACATGAGATCGACCATCTGAATAACTTCTGCTTTGGCCAACTCGTGGAACACGATGACTTCGTCGATGCGGTTCAAGAACTCGGGACGGAAATGGTTCTTGAGCGAATCCATAACCTTGTCCTTCAAGTACCAAGGTTTGACGTCATGATGATCACGGTGTTGCGGAAGTCAACCGAACGACCCTGACTGTCGGTCAAGCGACCTTCTTCAAGAATCTGCAACAACGTGTTGAACACGTCGGGGTGAGCCTTTTCGATTTCGTCGAACAACACAACACTGAACGGCTTGCGACGAACAGCTTCGGTGAGTTGACCGCCTTCTTCGTATCCGACATAGCCGGGGGGCGAACCAACCAAACGGCTGACCGTGTGCTTCTCCATGTACTCAGACATGTCAAGTGTGATGAGCGACTTCTCGTCACCAAACAAGAACTCACTGAGTGTCTTGGCCAGTTCGGTCTTACCCACACCAGTTGGTCCGAGGAAAATGAATGAACCGCTTGGGCGCTTCGGGTCTTTGAGACCTGCACGCGTACGACGAATGCTTTGCGAAACAGCCTTGATGGCGTTCTCTTGACCGATGATGCGCTTGTGCAGTTCGCCTTCCATGTTGAGAAGCTTTTGTGTTTCGGCTTCGGTCAACTTGTAGACAGGAATACCGGTCCAGATGCTCAGCACTTCGGCGATGCACTCTTCGTCAACTTCGTCGAACAGATCAACACCACTGGCTTTGATTTCGGCTTCTTTCGCCGCCTTTTCAGCCTGAATGTTCTTCTCTTCGTCGCGCAGACGACTGGCCTCTTCGTAGTTCTGATCTTCAACGGCCTTCTTCTTGGCCTCTTGCACTTCGGTCAGACGAGTTTCCATCTCTTTGAGATCGGGAGGAGTCTGCATGCGCTTGATGCGCAAACGACTACCGGCTTCGTCGATGAGGTCGATGGCCTTGTCGGGAAGATGACGATCGGCAATGTAACGGTCGGCCAAGTTGGCAGCCGCAACAAGTGCTTGATCGGTGATGGTGACACGGTGATGTGATTCGTACTTGTCGCGCACGCCACGAAGAATTTCGATGGTGTGAGCAACCGACGGCTCATCAACTTTGACCGGCTGGAAACGACGTTCGAGCGCAGCATCTTTTTCGAGGTGCTTGCGGTACTCGTCGAGAGTGGTTGCACCGATGGTCTGCAGTTCACCACGAGCCAACATGGGCTTGAGAATGCTTGCAGCATCAATGGCACCTTCGGCGGCACCAGCACCAACGAGAGTATGAATTTCGTCGATGAACAAAATGATGTCGCCGCGTGTCTTGATTTCTTTGAGAACTTTCTTCAAGCGCTCTTCGAAGTCACCGCGGTAACGGCTACCTGCAACGAGTGAACCGAGGTCGAGTGTGTACAACTGCTTGTTGCGCAAAGTTTCGGGAACATCGTTGTTCACAATCTTTTGGGCAAGACCTTCAACGATTGCGGTCTTACCAACACCAGGCTCACCGATGATGACTGGGTTGTTCTTGGTACGACGCGACAGAATCTGCATGACGCGTTCCATTTCGCGGGCACGACCAATAACGGGGTCGAGCTTCTTTTCGCGAGCAAGCTGCGTGAGGTTGCGACCGAACTGATCGAGAATTTGGCTGTTGCCTTTTTCGCCGTCTTCGCCTTTGGCGGGACGTTCGCTGCCGGCTTCTTTGCCACCACCAGGTGCACCTTCGGTTTTACCTTGCGGTCCCTGATAACCCGACAACAACTGAATGACTTGTTGACGTACACGACTGAGGTCGGCGCCCAACTTCACGAGAACTTGTGCGGCAACTCCTTCGCCTTCGCGAATGAGACCCAACAAAATGTGTTCGGTGCCGATGTAGTTGTGACCCAACTGCAGAGCTTCACGGAGTGAGAGCTCGAGAACTTTTTTGGCACGTGGTGTGAAAGGAATATGACCCGATGGCGACGATCCACCCTGACCAATGATTTCTTCAACTTGTGCGCGTACTGCTTCGAGTGAGATACCCAAAGTTTCGAGTGCCTTCGCAGCAACACCTTCACCTTCGTGAATGAGTCCGAGCAAGATGTGCTCGGTACCGATGTAACTGTGATTGAGCAAACGAGCTTCTTCTTGGGCCAGCACAACAACTCGGCGGGCTCGGTCTGTGAAGCGTTCGAACATGCTTAGCCTTTCGTCGAAGTCAGAGGGTTGAAGTTCTGACTTGAAAGTCACTCTATCTGTGGGGGGTGGGGTGAGGAGGTGGCAGAACACACCAAAAAATGTGTGAGACATGACTCATTGAATGTCTCAGAAATTCCTGAAAAATGGGAATAAATGACAAGTTCTGAGGGGAATTCTTCTGAACACGAAACGATCTAGAGTGCGGGAGTGACACAAACGCCGCGCGGGAAAATTCAACGATCTTTTGCCACTGATGATTCGCAAACAATCACACTTTCAGGCGGGCAAGTTACACATGTGAAACATGCCGAACAATCCGAGATTTTGCGGCGGAATTTTTATGAGGTGCGACAGGGGGTCTGGACGCTGGTCGGAAACGGACTGTCGAATCAGACTTTTGTGGAAGGTCCCGAGGGAATCATCGCGATCGATACGGGCGAATCGACTGAAGAAATGCGCGAGGCCATCGCCGAATTGCGCCAGGTCACCGACCGTCCGATCGTGGCCGTTTTGTACACGCATTTCCATTATGTGGGCGGAACTGAGGCCGTTTTTGAGGACGCCGCAACACATGGCATTTCCCGCGAATCAATCCCTATATATAGCCACGAAAAAGTGGTCCATAACCGTTCTCGCACGGCGACCGAGATCGCCACGGCCTACGGCAGAGGGCTAGTTGAGCAATTTGCCCTGATGTTGCCCCCACATGGCCCCGACGGACTGGTCAACGTGGGTCTTGGGCACTTCTACCGCAACCCTGCCCACGCCCCCTTTACCTCGGTTTTTGTACCCCCGACCAGGACTTTTGCCGATTCGGCCACCCTTGAGGTCGCCGGATTGACCATAGAAGTCACTCATGCCCCCTCAGATGCCGACGATTCGGTGACTTTTTGGTTCCCGAGCCTGGGTGTGGCGGTGCACAACCTGGTCTGGCCCGTGCTTTTCAACATTTTTGCCATTCGGGGCGAGGAATACCGCGACCCGCAGGTGCTCATCCGCGGGGTTGACCACCTGTTGTCCTTAAAGGCCGAACACCTGGTGGCCGCCCATGGCCCGCCGATGTCGGGGGCAATCGAGATCGCCGACCGGGTCACCAAATATCGCGACGCCATTCAGTTCATCTGGGATCAGTCGGTGCGGTTTATCAACAAGGGTTTCACGGCCGCCGATGTGGGGCACTTGGTGAACTTGCCGCCCGAATGCGATGACGACTTCATTACGGCCGAACGGTATGGCGTGGCTGAACATCACGCCCGCCAAATTCGCAACGGTCTGTTTGGTTGGTTTGATGGCGATGAGTCGCAACTCTTTCCGTTGCCGAGCGACGAACGTTCGCGTCGCATGATTGACGGTTTTGGTGGACGCGGCAAAGTGCGTTCGCTGGCGCGTGTTGCATTAAGTGCCGACGATGTTCGCTGGGCAACCGAGTTGTCGACCTGGTTAGTGCGCTCAAGTGCTGTCGGAGAGATTGCCGATCAAGTTGATCGACAGCTGCTTGCCGATTGTTTGCGCACCATTGGCCAACGCTCTACCGCTGCGAACATTCGTGTGTGGTGTTTAACACGCGCACTCTCGCTTGAAGGAAAAGTTGATACATCACGTTTGTATCAGCATCGCTTCAATCGCAAACAGATTCTTTCGTCACCCGTTGAAAGTTCAGTACACATCTTGCGTGTGCTCATTGATAGTGATCGTGCACATGGTTTAAACACTCATATTGCTTTTGATTTTGGTGATCGTGGAACTACTGGGTTGCACATTCGAAACAGCGTTGCCTGTGCGACGAATGGTGCGGGTGCGCAACACACCGTGGCTTGTTCACTAGAAACTTGGGCCGATATCGTGACCGGCAAGTCACAATTGTCTGCAGCGATAGACGCGGGACAAGTAGTGGTAACTGGTGACGTCTCAG
>JBEDJE010000137.1:0-3993 GCA_041172985.1 Actinomycetota bacterium | reverse complement strand
GGGCTGTTCCCGCAGATTTGCAAGTGATTGCCGTGAGTACCGGAGTTGCCAGTGATCGACCGAACTATCCGCCATCACAATGGGTTGTGAACAAAGCGTGGCCGTGGCCAGTGATGGCTGACTCTAAAGCGATGGATGCGGCGCGAGCATACGGAGTTTCGGGTTACCCATTCTTCGTGATTGTTGGCGCAGACGGAAAAGTAAAAGCACGGGCCTCGGGCGAACTTGGCACTGATCGAATCAATCAGATCGTGACTGCAGCACTCTCTAGTTGAGTAATCGCGCAGCTTGCTCGGCCAAAGCCAGTACTTCACGTAAAGGCAGCGACAGTTCCCGTGCCGCCAAAACAGCATCATCGTTTTCAATCTTGATTCGGCCACTGCCGATCTTGATGCGAATGTTGTGACCGTGAACAGTGACCGTCTTTTCTTCACGTGTTTGTGGCCAACGTTGTATGACCGAACCGCGCAAACCAAGAGTGCCCGTTTCAGAAACCAATACAGCAGAGACCTTTTCGGTAAGTGCGAGATCGCACAAAGTATGAACGGTAAATGCCGGTCGACCTTTTTTCATGACAATGGGAGTAGCCCATGCATCATGTGCGCCAGCATTCAGCAATTCGGCAATCGTGTGTGCGATTACTTCGCCAGTCACATCGTCAACGTTGGCTTCAAGAAGTTGAACATCTTGCCCGGCACCCGAAAGAACTGTTGTTTCTAATGTTTCACCGATGACAACTTTGACGACGTTGGCGCGTCCAGGAATGTCATTGGTTCCGGCTCCGTAGCCGACGCTGCTCACAGTGAGCGGTGGCATTGCGCCAAACGAATCAGCTAACGCGACCATCAAAGCGACACCAGTCGGAGTTGCAAGTTCTCGATGGTCATCAAGCCCAACCAAGGTGACTCCACGTAGTGCGGCTAAGGCCGTGACTGCAGGTGCGGGGTTAGGCAAAGTTCCGTGCGCCGAGTTGATGTGCCCATGACCGACAGCGATATTGCTACAAAAGATGCGATCAACCTTGAGTACCTCAAGCGCCGCGCAAGTACCAACAATGTCGACGATTGCATCAACGCTGCCGACTTCGTGGAACTCAATATCGTTCACGGCGACTCCGTGGATATGTGCTTCAACCTCTGCGAGTACTCCGAATACCTTGAGCGCTCGTTCACGAACACGGGCGGGAAGTTCAGAATCGATCAAGAGTTGTTTGATGTCGCGCCAAGATCGATGATGATCATGTTCGTGATCATCATGATGATGGACGCCAACAATGGCCCGAGTTGCTCCAACTCCGGCACGTTGAGTGCGTTCAAACATCAATGCGTAGTCATCAAGTGCAAGTCCACCAAGTATTTCGATGACTTGTAATGAATCGGCACCAGCATCAATAAGCGATGCCAAAGTCATGTCGCCGGCAGTGCCAGCACCACAATGAAACCAAGCAGCGGTGCTCATGCTTGCTTCACCTGTGTTTGATCGGGGCGTAGTGATCGAACAATCCGTGCTACTGCGCACGCGGCACCGTAACCATTGTCAATTCCAACAACAGTGACGCCATTGGCGCATGTCGCGTGCATTGCTAGAAGTGCAGTCACGCCTTCAAGGCCCGAGCCGTATCCAACATTGGTGGGCACTGCGATGACGGGCTTGCCACTCAATCCACCAATCACACTGGCGAGTGCACCTTCCATACCCGCGACGACAACAATCACATCAGCAGACATCACATCATCAAGTCGATTTAAGAGTCGATGTAAACCAGCTACTCCAACATCGGTGATGCGGTTTGCTGCAATGCCATGCGCACGTAAAGCCAAAATGCATTCGTCAACAACCGGAACATCTGCAGTGCCCGCCGAGATCACTAAAGCGTTACCTGAGTACCAAGTTTGGGGCGCTCGCCACAGCATTGATCCGTTGGCTGTCTCCGCTGCTCCAAAGGCTGCCTCAAGAGCTTGTTGTTGATCAACGGTGGTGCGAGTCACGAGAACTGGCCCGGTGCCGTGGTCAAGAAGTTCACGCACGATCAAGACGCACTGTTCGGAACTTTTGCCTGGACCATAGACAGCCTCGGGCGCCCCTTGGCGTAGGTGACGGTGATGATCGACCAGCGTGTCGCCAACATCGCTATATGGGAGGCGCTTCAAACGCTCAACGGCATCGTCGGGCGCGATGGATCCTGAAGAAACGCCCTCAATCAATTGGCGCAGGGTCTCGACATCCACATAATCATCCTGCCACTTGGCGCTCATGCCTCTAGCCTTGGCGACTGTGAACACTTCCACTAATTCTCAGCAACCAACTGCCCGCTCTATGCGGGTGGGGTTTTTGGGACCTTTCGGAACCTTCACCGAACAAGCCGTGCGTTCACAACCCGATCTCGACGCTGGCGAACTAGTGGCCTTTCGTTCGGTGCCCGACGTACTAGATGCTGTCGCCTCTGGCGATGTTGATTACGGCGTTGTGCCAATTGAAAACTCGATCGAAGGCACGGTCAACTTCACTCAAGATGCACTGTCATTCGATTACAACTTGTTGATTCAGCGCGAAGTCGTTCTTGATATTGAGCATTGCCTCATGGCGATGCCAGGAACTTCGCTCGCTGATGTCACGACAGTGTTGTCGATTCCTGTTGCGACAGCACAGTGCCATCGTTACTTGCGCGAAAACGTTGGTCATGCCGAAGTTCACGCGGCAAATAGCACGGCAGATGCCGCCAAGACTGTTGCCAGTAATGGTGAGGCTGGTGTCGCAGCAATTGCCCCGCGAAATGCAGCGACGTTGTACGGACTGAATATTTTGGCGACCGACATTGCCGATCATGCTGGTAACCAAACACGTTTCGTAGTCGTCGGTAAGTCTGGACTTCCGGCGCCGACCGGAAACGACATTACGGGAATCGTGGTTTTTCAACGTGCCGACGAACCTGGCAGTTTGATTTCGATTTTGCAAGAGTTCGCAGCGCGGCGCGTCAACATCACCAACTTGTTGTCACGTCCAACAAAAGATGGCGGCCTTGGCGACTATTGCTTCGTGATGTACCTCGAAGGCCACATCGCTGATGAACTGGTCGCCGATGCTTTGCGGGCGCTTCACGCCAAACAAGGGGGAGTGAAGTTCTTGGGTTCGTATCCAGCCCATTCGTCCCATGTGCATACCGCTCGAGAACACGCTGATTCGCGTTGGCAGCAAGCCGATGATTGGGTCGACCAACTTCGGTCCACCATCGGTCAATAACTGTCCTCACGATTCTCGTTTGCGACCGATTGCTCTCGTGCTTTTTGTCGCTAGCCTCACAGGCGGAACGGTGGCAGAGCGGACAAATGCATCCGCCTTGAAAGCGGAAGGCTCACAAGGCCCGGGGGTTCGAATCCCTCCCGTTCCGCTCAAGTGTTGCGAGAGAAGTTGATCAGGGCCACCTGTAGGCTTCACCCGCTACACCTTGGAGAGGTGCCAGAGCACGGTTGAATGGGACGTCCTGCTAAGACGTTGACTCCCGAAACGGGGTCCGTGGGTTCAAATCCCACCCTCTCCGCCATTTTGTTGGCGTTTGGCGCGATCTTTTCTCATCTGTGGAAAAGAAAGCGCCATTGCCTTTTTCGTGGGCTTATTGTCCCGGACCCTGTGGAAAACCCCATTGATCGGGCTTGGGACACAGGGGCTCTGTTGCGATCGTGTGACGAAACGACCACACTGACCGAGGCGGTTTCAATGTTTTGGCCGCCTCAACATCATGAGCACCTACCAACAATCCTCGGTGACTGATCAGTTCTGGTCGAACGGGTCGGGACGCCAGCGTCGTCCACGTTCAGGTGGCGGATTTCCTCGCGGACCCCAAGACCCTTTCCGTCGTCGTTTGGCAGCTCTTTTGGTGGCGGGTCTCTGTATCGCTCCGATTGCTTGGGCCTTGCGGGGTGACGGCAATGCAGTCGACATCACTGAGACCGGTGGGGCCGCGGCCATCGTGCAGTTCGACACGATCGGCGACAC
>JBEDJE010000136.1:0-4316 GCA_041172985.1 Actinomycetota bacterium | reverse complement strand
TGTTCCGACATCAATGACGTACTTGCGATTGTCAACCGAGTCGAGATATTCGGGGAAACTTTCCCACTGCCAATCCATCCCGTCGGTCATGGCCGCGCCGGGGATATCTTCGACGCCTTCCATGAGTTCGATTAACCATTGATGGCGATCGGGGTGAGCGGGAGCGAACCCAACACCACAGTTGCCCATGACGGCAGTGGTAACACCGTGCCACGAGCTGGGTGTCAACATCGGGTCCCATGAGACTTGTGCGTCGTAATGAGTGTGGATGTCAACGAAGCCCGGTGTGACGAGAAGTCCTTTGCCGGTCGTGCCTAATTGTCCGCGGCCTGCAACATCAACAATTCGTCCGTCTGATACTGCGATATCGGCGATGCGAGCGGGTGCTCCAGAACCATCAACAAGATTGGCGTTGGTAATGACAAGATCGGTCATACCTTGAGACTAGTAATGACCTCATCGTGCAAGCGACCGTTGGTTGAAATCGCCGAATTCTGTTCGTAGTCACGCACGCCGAAACGGTCGGTATGGCGTCCGCCTGCGATTTCAACGATGGCTTGAACTGCGGCGTTGTCGTAGGGCGCCAGACCAATGGCATCAATGGCGATATCAACGGCACCTTCGGCTACCAGCATGTGCTGCCAGAAGTCTCCGTAACCTCGAGCGCGGTATGCCCGCTGTTGTAATGCGACCAAAGCGGCGGTGCCTCCGATGTGATCCCAGCCAGAGTTGAAGGTCACGCTCACTTGGGCCTCGGCAATTGTTGACACATCTGAGACGTGCATTGGACGTCCATTGGCAAAGGCACCAATTCCGCGTGCTCCCCACCAACGGCGCGGCAGGGCCGGGGCAGATATGACTCCGAGAACAGGACCATCAATGTCGTGGACGAGAGCAATCAATGTCGCCCATACCGGAACACCGCGAACAAAATTCGAAGTTCCGTCGATGGGATCGATCACCCATTTCCAGGGCGACGAAGCATTGCCAGCATGACCATGCTCTTCGCCGTAGATGGCGTGATCGGGTCGATGGTGAGCGATGAGTTCGACAATGGCAGTTTCGGTGTTGCGGTCGGCTTCAGTAACTTCACTCTGATCGGCTTTACGCGACAGGGTGAAGTTTTGTCGCTCAAAATATGGCAGCGAGATCGCGTCGGCAGCCTCGGCGATTCGAATGGCTAATGCAAGTTCGTTGGAGAGGTTGATATCAGGTTCGTTGGTCATAGATAGGGCGATCAGGCAAGAGGCGATTTACAAAGGTGCAGAATCGTATGCCTTGATAATGCCATCTGCATCAAGTCCAAGTTGGGCTAATAAGCGATCGGGCTTGGCATGAGGTAAGAATTTGGTGGGCACACCAAGTGATTCGACTCGGCAACTGCCACTGATTTCGCTGATGTTGGCAGAAATCGACATGCCGACTCCACCTTCACGGATGCCGTCTTCAATTGTGATGACGCGGTCATGTCGTGCAGCATCTGCGCACATGTCTTGGTCGAGCGGAGCGCATGAGCGAACATCCCAAACGGTTGCTTGAACGCCGCGCGCAGCGAGGGCATCGGCCGCTTTCAGGGCTGCAGCCAACATTTTGCCGACCGCCAAAATTGCGACTGAACCGTCACCTTCACGCAGGCGCAGTGCCTTCAATCCTGAGCCGACTTCGTCATCGCTGACCTGGCGAGCTGCACCTTTGGGATAGCGAATGACAACCGGCCCAGAGTCGGTGAGAGTGACAGCGTCGTGCAACATCTGCTGAAGCTCTTGAGCACTTGATGGTGCCAGTACGCGCATACCAGGGACCTTGCAGAGCAAAGCCATGTCGTAAATGCCATGGTGGCTTGGGCCATCATCGCCAGTGATACCAGCGCGGTCTAAACAAAAGATCACCGGCAAGCGATGGAGAGCGACGTCGTACACCACTTGGTCCCAAGCTCGCGACAAAAACGTTGAGTACAAGGCAACGATTGGTCGAAGCCCGCCCATAGCCATTCCGGCCGCACCAGTCACCGCGTGTTGTTCGGCAATGCCGACGTCAAAAAAGCGTTGAGGGAATCGTTCTTGGAAAGGCAAGAGTCCGGTTGGTCCTGGCATTGCTGCGGTGATCGCGACGAGACGTGAGTCTGATTCAGCTTCTTTCAAAATTGCATCGGCGAAAGCTTGCGTGTAACCAGTAGGTACCGCTTTTGGTGGGCCGACTGCGGGGTCAAAGACCGGAGTGTCATGCAAGTGTTTTTCGTCGTCATCTTCGGCTGGCGAATAACCCTTGCCCTTTTGCGTGAGTACATGGACAACGATCGGACCTTCGCTTGACAGGTCTTCGGCATTTCGTAGGGCGACTTCGAGCTCGCGCACATTATGTCCATCAATAGGTCCGATATATCGAACACCAAGTGCCTCAAAGAACGAGGGTGGTTGCAAGAATTCGCGTACGGCGGCTTTGACCGCTTCCATACCCTTCTCGGCTTGTTGGCCAACGACGGGGAGGCTCTGCAACCACGATTCAATTTTTCGTTGGCGCGACACATACAACGGATTCATGCGGATTCGCGTGAGGCTGTTCGAGAGTTTTTCGGTGATGCGGTCGGGAAGAGGGGTTTTGTCTACTGATGTCAGGGCAGCGGGTTGCTGGGTGAGATTCGAAATTGTTGGTGCGTAACTGCGGCCATTGTCATTCAAGATGATGATCACGCGTTGTTTGCTATGGCCAAGATTGTTGAGGGCTTCATACGCCATGCCGCCGGTCATTGACCCATCACCGATCACGGCGACGATATGGCGGTGCTTGTCGGTGCCAGCGTCTCGAGCAACTGACATTCCGTATGCGTATGACAGAACCGTTGAAGCATGACTGTTTTCGATGTAGTCGTGCTTGCTTTCTTCTCTGCTTGGGTAGCCCGACAATCCATCGGCTTGACGAAGCTGAGCAAAGCCAGCGGCGCGTCCGGTCACAATTTTGTGGACGTACGCCTGATGGCCGGTGTCCCACAAAATGGCATCGGTGGGTGAGTCAAAAACACGGTGAAGAGCCAAAGTGAGTTCGACTGCTCCGAGATTTGAACCAAGGTGTCCGCTGTTTGTGGCGACTGCTTGAACAATGAAATCGCGGATCTCGCCAGCGAGTTCGTCGACTTCGTTATAGGACAATCGGCGCAGATCAGCTGGCTCTCGGATGGATTCGATCGTCATAACGTTCTTTACGCTATCTCTGCGTACCCGTGTCGCAGAATTGGGCTCGCAGCAGGGGCGTGACAGGGGTCAATCAGACAGGGATACGGGTTCGACGGTGGCTGCAGCGAAGAATTTACGATCAAGGCGTCGTTGGTTCTGGCGGTGGAGCGCCCATCCGGCCCAGGCTCCGATCGCGAGCGCTAACTGACCTCCGACCCCGTCAATCCAAAAGTGATTCGCGGTGACGACGATACAGAAAAGAGTTGCGGCGGGGTAGAGCAAGACGGCAATCTTGGCCCAGCGCCGCCGCATGAGTGGCCACATGGCGAAGGCACACCAACTGCTCCAACCAATATGCATGCTCGGCATGGCGGCATATTGATTCGAAATACTCTTCATGGCCTTTGAATCGAACGTCCATAGCGCTCCACCGTATTTGGGCAGAGTGTCAACGAATCCGAATGATCCATCGTCTTCAGTCTTGGGCAATCCATCGGGGCCTTCGTCGCGGTACTTGCTTTCAATGCATGCGCCTCCGAAACCACCCTGGGCAGGACACGGTGAATCAAGTAAACGTGGCGGCATGAGTGGGAACAGCGAAAATCCAATGATTGCGAGCGCTGTTGTGATGGCCAAAGTGTTGCGCCACTGAGGAAAGACGTCTTTTCGCTTAGCGAAAAGAATCCAGAACACCGCGAACGTGACGAGGAAGTGCGCCGTGCCGTAATAGGTATTCCAAAAGCGGATAAACCCACGGAATGGGAGGAACCAATCTTGTACCGATTCTTCGTGGAAAAGACCGATTGCTCGCTCGAGTTGAATAATTCGTTCGGCATTATGGAAAGCGCGTAATGGTGTATCGCCGGTCTCAAGCGAAATATGGGCCGAGCCAAAAAGATTGCGACTCCACGAGTAGAACAAATAAAAGACACCCATGATGAGCGCCTCTTTCCACCAAAAGGTGCGATGTTCGCGTTGCCCAGAGGCGGTGTCTTCGATCGCATCCACCCCGCCAATCTAGGGAATTAGCGGTCATTAGAGGACGCATGGTCGCAAGTCATTGCAAATATTCAGGTAGAAAAACCAGCAATGTCGAGCGCAATGTCGCGGTTTTGAGTTCCCGTTGGCAGATTCTTTGTTGTGGCT
>JBEDJE010000135.1:0-4039 GCA_041172985.1 Actinomycetota bacterium | reverse complement strand
GAGGAAATCGTCGAGGGTGAAATCGCCTTCGAATAATTTCGCAGCAGCTTTTTCGGCTTCTTCTTTTTCAAAGACCGACTCGGCTTGTTCGATGAGTGTGAGCATGTCGCCCATACCCAAGATGCGTCCCGCCATGCGATCGGGATGGAACTGTTCGAATGCATCAAGTTTTTCGCCAGTACTCGCGAAGGCAATCGGACGACCAATGACTTCTTTAACCGACAGCGCCGCACCACCGCGCGCATCACCGTCGAGCTTTGACAAAATGACACCGTCAATTTGCAAGGTGTTATGGAAAGCTTCGGCAACGTTGACCGCGTCTTGACCGGTCATCGCGTCGATCACTAAGAACGTGTAGTTCGGCGTGATCTGATCGGAGATCTCACGGATCTGCGCCATCATTTCATCGTCAATTGACAAACGACCAGCGGTGTCAACGATCAAAACGTCTTTGCCTAGTCGACGTGCTTCGGCGAGACCGCGAACTGCAGTGGTGACCGGATCACTTGGATCACTGAAAACCGGAACATCAATTTGACGACCGAGTGTGCGCAACTGTTCAACAGCAGCCGGACGTTGCAAGTCGGCACCAACAAGCAGCGGGTGACGACCTTGCGACTTGAACCACTTCGCCAATTTGGCTGAGTTAGTGGTTTTACCCGAACCCTGCAAACCAGCCATCAACACCACGGTGGGCGGACGACTGGCGTATGTGATCTTGAGGGTTTCGCCACCAAGAATGTTGGTGAGTTCTTGGTTAACCAGCTTGATGACTTGCTGACTCGGATCAAGCGCCTTTGACGACTCAATTCCGATGGCACCTTCACGAATTCGTGCAACGACGTTACGCACCACGCTGACGTTGACGTCAGCTTCTAAAAGTGCTGTTCGAATTTCTTTGAGAACTTCATCGACATCGGCTTCGGTCAATCGACCTTTGCCACGAATGCGCTTGAAGATTCCGTCGAAACGATTAGAGAGGTTGTCGAACATAACAATCTTGAGGCTACCGCCCTACTTTCGGGCGGTGACGAGGTCAGCCAGGCGTAGCAGCGGTGACCTTGTCGTCTTTCACCGTCAAAGTCACGCGATCGGTGCGGTAGTCCATCGTGAGGGCGAAATCTTCACCATCACGACTACCAACTCGAACTGTCAAACCTTTGGCCTCGGCTGTTTTGGTGGCCTCGGCTTCGGACATGCCTACAACGGAGTCAGCCACCTCTTGAGCCACTGACATGTCGGGGGCGACGGTTGGGTCAACTGCAGGTGCCGCAGTTTCCGGAGCGATAGACAGCGGGACTTCATTTACTGCATCCGCGACTTGCATGTACTCATCAGGCAAGGCCGACACCGTGTAGCGACCGGCGTATCCGTATTCGTCCTCTGCTGTAATGAACGTGTAGCCCGGCACGAGGTAGATCGAACCATCGGCCCCGTAGAGCGTCACAAGTTCTTCTTCAACACCGATGATCAAAACTTCTTGCACTTCTGGAGCCGGCGCATCGAGAGTCGGTGCTGCATCAGATGTTGCCGGTTCGGTCGTGACAGCTGCCTCAACATCAGACGATGCGGGCTCGGGCACCGGAGTGGCCGCGATATCAGACGCAACAGCAGTGTCATAGGTAACTCCGCCACGAACCATGGGTCCGCCCCAATTTCCGGCCTGTTGACTATTCAAACGCTCAATTGCTGCGGCAGTTCCGATGCGAGGGTAAGAAGCTCCGTCTTGAACATCAGCAAAAACTCCGCTGGCCCAGGTGATTGAAGCTTCAGCACCATAACCGACACTCCATGACAGTGGGCTACGAACTCCGTCGATCGTGAGATAACCAGTGACATTCGCACCCCATTCATCGGAGTACGAATCAAGGATGAGATCATCGTTATTGACACCAAGAGCAGTCATGGTTGCAGCAAAGAGCTCTTCGGCTTCGGCCTTGGTTGGCACATTTTCGGGAGCTGCAGGCTCGGCACATATTTCGGCAATGGGCGCAGGGACATCACTCGTGGGAACATAAGTGGTGTCGGAATCAATGATGCACGGTCGTGATGAGATTGATGACTCATCCCAAGCCGGCGAGTAACTCCAATAACGCATCGCGTCAGAGCCGACGTACAACGTCGGCGTGGTTCCGTCGTAATTGCCCGCAAGATAGCCGCCACCCTGCTCTGCATCTTGGGCAACGAAGTCTTCTGTCACTCCAAAGGCTTCCTTCAATGCATTGCGTGAATTAGCCGAAACATCGCCAGCGACCAATGTGTACGAGCGAGCGCTGCTATCGAGTGCCGGCAACTCTGTGGCTGCAGTGAAGTTTTGCTGATAGGCCCACATCATCTTTTCATCCATGCCCTCAGCGGTCGACATACCAGAAGCCGCTGGAGCCGTGGCTGACCAACCACCACCGTTAGCGGCGGATAAAACCAAGATTGGCGGACCCGAGGCATCGGGATCGTCGCCACACGACGACACGGCAAAGAGGGCAAAAACTGACAGGGCGGGTACCAGGATTTTCTTCATACAACTGAGACGATGCCAGATTGCGGGTTAGTTCCCAACCCATCAAGAAAATTTGGGAACTAAGTCATTCTTTTTCTTGGCGGGTCATCCGTTAAAGAGTGCAGAGACGTATTCGTCGGGGTTGAAAGCCACCAGGTCGCCAATGGTTTCGCCCAGACCAACCAATTTGATCGGAATGCCCATCTCGGTCTCGATGGCGAACACGATTCCGCCTTTGGCCGAACCATCAAGCTTGGTCAGAACGACTCCGGTGACGCCCGCGGCATCGGTGAATTCGCGGGCCTGCGAGAGCCCGTTCTGACCAGTCGTGGCATCAATGACGAGCAACACCTCGGTCACCTGACCAGGCTCACGATCGGCAATGCGTCGAACCTTACGAAGTTCATCCATGAGGTTTGACTTGTTCTGCAAACGACCAGCCGTGTCGCCAAGGACAAGATCAAAACCTTTAGCTGCAGCTCGCTGAATACCATCGAAGATCACTGAACTGGGGTCTCCACCTTCGGCGCCGCGCACTAGTTCGGCTCCCGAACGTTCGGCCCATGTTCCCAGTTGTTCGGCGGCTGCGGCACGGAAGGTGTCACCCGCAGCAAGTACCAACGAACGACCCAATTGGGCTTGTTGGGCTGACACTTTGCCGATGGTGGTTGTCTTACCAACACCATTCACACCGACAAACAACCACACGTTGATGCGACCTTCGTCGAGTTGCGCAAAATTCAGTTCACGGTTGGCGCCTTCTAAACGCGATGTCATTTCACGCTGTAACGCCAGAATCAATTCGTCTGGGGTTGAAATTTCTTTGGCCTTCACCCGCCCACGCAATGAGTCAAGTAGAGCGTCGGTCACACCAATGCCGACGTCAGCCTTCAACAACGCCTCTTCGAGATCGTCCCACGTTTCGTTGGTGATTCCGCCACGAGCACGCACTCCCCCGAAAACACCCGCCAATGACAAAGCAGTTTTGCCCCAACGACTTTTTGGTGGTGCTGGTGTTTCAACGACAGGCGTTTCAATGACAGGTGTTTCAATAACTGCGGTATCGACAACAACAGCCTTCGCAACCTTTTCGGCGACTGGCGTCGAGGTAACTGGCTTGACCCCGGCTCCGCCGCTTGAACGACGATTCAGTACGACGACGCCGAGCCCGAAGACCACGGCGATCACCAAAAGAATCAACAAGAGTGTCTGCGTATTCATACCCGTACCTCTTTACTAAGCAGCGCCGCCACCGGAGACCGTTGAGGCCTTCTCGGTGACAACCTTTGATGAACCACCTGGTTGCATGCTGACACCCAACAAGCAGTCGCCTGCTTCCATGGTGCGCTTTTGGTGACTCACAATCAGCAACTGAGCTTCTTGACGGAACTCGTTAATCAAACCTAAGAAGCGATGAAGGTTGACGTCGTCAAGGGCGGCTTCAACTTCGTCCATCACGTAGAACGGAGATGGGCGGCTACGGAAAACGGCAAACAAGAAAGCCAAAGCCGTGAGGCTGCGCTCTCCACCCGACAACAGACT
>JBEDJE010000134.1:0-4047 GCA_041172985.1 Actinomycetota bacterium | reverse complement strand
TTGGTGTTCTTGCCGTCGTCGTCGGCTTTGATTCGCCGTGGTCATGACTGGGAAGAAGTTGGACCCAACGAAAAAGTTGGTCAACTACCGACGTAATCAGCCTTCGGGGGCTGCTGGCGTGAAGTTTGGGTCAACCGAAAAGGCGACCGGGAAAAATCGTTCGCCCAAGTCGGCAAGATTGGCCAAGAACAACGCTGGCTCTGAATCGGTTGGAATGCTGACCGCAAGAATTCCTTGGTACGACTCTCTTGTCTGAAGTGTGGCGTTACCGAATTGCTCAATTGTTCCCGCAGCAACTGGCGTATATGACCTTCCGTCGACGGTGTAGACACGGAACATGTCGGGACGAAGTGTGAATGGTTCAAGTGCACCACTGGTGACTTGAACTTCAAGAAAGAAAAAACCTTCTGCTGCTTCAGGAGTTTCTGAAGGAAGACTCATTCTGATTTCAGCGTTACCCGCTGCGGCCACAGCACCAACGGTGAAGGGGATGGCGTTGACTTCAGATGGTATTGGTGGGGTAGGAGTGCCGACCTCGACTTGTGTTGTCGTTGTCGATGTTGATTCGTCACTTGAGCAGGACAACAACGTGGCCATTGATAACAAAACAAGAGCGATTGCTTTTCTTGATTTCATTGTGCACTCCTTTGTTGTGAAGACTACTGCTTCACAGATGGTCGTAACCGACCTGCCACGATGGGCGGGGCGAAGACGATGCCCAGAATCAAAAGCGCAATCAATAGGTAAATCAGCACTGATGTGCCATTGCCTTGAGTATCGATTTCGACACTTGTTGCCATAGCTACTCCGGGAGTCGCAATGGCGGTCACGCCCTCTACTGGAGCCGCATCAACAATCTCGCCGTCAACTGTCACTTCTGAGCCCGGTACTTCGCTGCCAGGCACAAGAGTTGTCGTTACGCCTGGTGCGGTAGTTGCTCCGGGCTTACTTGCGCCTGGTGCAACCGTTGTTGCGCCTGGTGCAACCGTTGTTGCTGTTGTTTTCGTTACCAAGAAGTCGCCAGTGATTGTGGGGTTACTGCATGAACTGATTGCAGGTGCTGGAGAGGCCCCAGGAATTTGGGCGACTGCAGCGAATGCAGCTTCAACCAAGTTTTTCGGTAGCGGCGCGTAACCCAATTGCTCGGACTTTTGCTGACCAGCGCACAGGAAGTAGAAGATGTAGTCGGACAAACTCTTGCCCTTAGCAGCATTAAATGGCGCGGCCTCAGTGGTCGGAACGATCATGTACGAATAACTCGAAATGGGGTACGCCCGAGCATCTGCGTTTCGATAAACACCTTGCAGAATCTGGGTCCCGTCAGGGTTGATTCGTGCACCTTGCAATGCAACCGAGACATTCACTGCTGTCGGTTGTGCGTAATTGCCAGATGCATTCTTGACTGACGCAACAGGAAAGCCACGTTCTTTGGCGTAACCGTATTCAACATAGGTGATTGCACCATCGTTGTATTGAGCAGCGACAAAGTTGGCAACTCCATCAGAGAACTGTTGCGCAGCAAATCCCGAATTCGGAAAATCTGGGTAGAGAGAAGTGACGGGGCACGACGAACCCAAGTTGGCCTTCTGGCACAACTGATTCCAATCGCTGGGAGTTTCCTCGGCCATGTAAGCAGTGATTTGTGCAGTTGTACCCGAACCGTCGGAGCGGACAACTGGCTTGATGCGGGTAGCTGGCATGACTCGTTGCGGATTGTCGGCAGCGATCAATGGGTCGTTCCACATAGTGATTTGACCAGTAAAGATCTTCGCTGCGCTCTCGGGAGATAGGCGCAAGTCGGTGATTCTTTGACCGTTGGCCTTGAGGTTGTACATGAACGCAGTACCGCCGGCAACAACCGGAAGATATGCGTACGGTCGAGAAGCGGCCAACTGAGTTTCGTCAGCTAACAAGTTTCCTTGACGGTCGTACTGTGCGCTCTGAAATGGAATTTCAGAAACTGCGAAGTCAACTTGCGCTTGATAGTACGCAACTCGTCCGGCAGTTGATCCGACGCCTTGATAGTTGACAACGAGACCTTGGCGAGCCACATCGGCGCGCCATTGGTCAACAGCAATCTGGCTCCATGTCGAACCAGCACCATCAACGGGAGCGTCGGCAAGGACTGCTGAGGGGGAGACGATTGCGAGTGAGGTCATTAACGTGGCCGTGGCCACGACGAGTTTTTTGATGCGACGCATCAGCCAAACCTTCCGTTTACATAATCGTTAGTACGTGAGTCGCGAGGATTGGTGAAGATGTCCTTAGTGGGACCTTCTTCGATGATGCGTCCTGGCTCGTTTTCGGCCGCCAAGAAGAATGCGCATCGATGTGACACTCGCTGTGCTTGTTGCATGTTGTGGGTCACGATGACCACGGTGACAGTTTCACTGATTTCGCTAATGGTCTGTTCGATACGGCGAGTTGATGTGGGGTCAAGGGCCGAACATGGTTCGTCCATCAACAACACTTGCGGGCTCACGGCAAGAGAACGAGCGATACATAGACGCTGTTGCTGTCCACCAGACAACGCACGACCTGGGTCGCCGAGACGATTCTTCACTTCGTTCCATAGTCCAGCTTTGGAGAGGCATGACTCAATGAGTTCATCGCGTTCGGAGCGAGTGGTCTTCAGTCCTGAAAGCTTTAAGCCGGCAAGAACATTTTCAGCAACAGTCATTGCGGGGAATGGGTTTGGCTTTTGAAACACCATTCCGATACGACGACGTACGTCGGTTACCGGAATTGCTCCACGGTAGATGTCGACGCCATCGATGAGAATTTCGCCAGCAAGTGTTGCGCTAGGAACAAGTTCGTGCATGCGGTTGAGCGTGCGCAAGAAAGTACTCTTGCCACAACCAGAAGGACCGATGAGTGCGGTGACTTGGCCCGGTGCCATGTCAAGGTTCACGCCTTCAAGTACCTTCTTGGTTCCGAACCAACAAGCAACATTGGTTGCCGTTAAGCCTGCGGCTTTGTGACCGGGATCAAGTAACGAGATGTCTGACGATCCAGTTGTTGTGGTTGACGAGTTGGTATCGATTGACGTCATGCCAATCCCTTTCTCTTAAGTCGACGCTTCTTGAGACGACTGATGTTGTCTGGTCCTCGTCCGCCAATAGCGCGGGCGATGACGAATAACACAAGAACCAGAATCAACAGAACGAGGGCCCCAGTCCAAGCACGGGCGATTTGTGCTTCTTGGGGGAAACGAATTAAACGGAATACGAAGAACGGGAGCGAATCTTGCTTTCCGGCTAATGGATTCCAGTTCATGATGAAGGCTCCACCGACGGTCAAGATCAATGGCGCTGTTTCACCAATAACTCGAGCAACACCCAAAATGACTGCGGTGACCAAACCGGAACGTGATGTTGGCAGTACGACACGTGAAGTTGTTCGCCATTCGGTACCACCTAGAGCCAACGACGCTTCACGAAGACCACCGGGGACTAAGCGCAGAACAACTTCAGCAGTACGAGTCACTGTCGGAAGGAAAAGCACTGAGAGAGCGAGTGAACCAGCTAAACCAGTTTGCTGATTGCCGAGAGCCAAGATCCACGCTGCGTAGATAAACAAACCGGCAACAATCGAAGGCACGGCACTCATGGCATCAACGACCGTGCGGAGGGGCTTGGCGAGTCGGCCTTTCACTTCGTTCATGTAGACGGCAGTGGTAATTCCGAGTGGAACCGCGATGAGACTGGCGATTCCGACTTGTTGCAAGGTTCCGATAATTGCGTGAGCGCCGCCACCTTCGGTTGAGTCGCTGAGAGCGCCAACATACCGCTGATCTTGACTAAAGAATTGCGGTCGGAGTGAGTGGTAGCCCTTGCCGATGACGTACAAAACGACCAGCACCAACGGGATGATGGCCATCGAGGCACCGGTCCAAACAGCAACGCGGGCTAGGTGGTCTTTGGCTCGCACTGTTCCTCGAATTTCGCGAACGGCGATCCAAGAAATAAAGATAAAAAACATGTAGCAGGTCAAAAGAAAACCCAGGGCGCCAGAGAGTGGAAGGATTGTTTCGTACAGCAACTGGCT
>JBEDJE010000133.1:0-4052 GCA_041172985.1 Actinomycetota bacterium | reverse complement strand
TTCCCAGTGAGCACCTGAGATTGGTACTCGGCTGATGCCCGAAAAACTGCTAGAAATAGGGCATGTCTGACGTGGTTGGGGGAGACCCAGGCGGGACTCCACTGCAACACGATGGGGCCAACAAAGTTTTAGATCCACGTCATCACGCGCGACGTAAGGCCTTCCTTCGTACCTTCAAGGTGCTTGCCACTTTGATTGTTGTCTATTTTTTGATTCTGAATATCCCAGGATTGCGAAACGCTGTCGATCAGTTGAGCGATGTGAAGCCCGGATTATTGGTTTTGGGCTTAGCTCTTGAAATGATTGCTCTCTTTTGTTATTCACTCATGACTCGAGCCGCGCTGGGCCCAGTTGGTCATCACATGTCGGCACTGCATCTCTTTCGTATTCAGTTGTCGACACGCGCCCTGTCGAGCCTGGTGCCGGGTGGAAGTGCGGCAGGCTCGGCGCTCGGTTATCGATTGATGGTTGCGTCAACCATCCCGGGACCAGATGCCGGCTTCGCACTCGCAACGGCCGGCTTGGCATCTGCAGTCGTACTCAACTTCATTTTGTGGGCTGGTCTCATTGTTTCTATTCCACTTCGTGGTGTGAACCCGGTGTATGGCACGGCGGCGATTGCCGGAATCATTTTGATGGGCATCGCAGTGGCGATCATTTTTGGATTGATTGAAGGCCAAGAACGATCCGAACGAATTTTGCGTTCAGTGGCTCGACGACTGCGCTTTAATGAAGATCGAGCCGGAGAAGCCGTTCGACACATTGGTAGTCGCATGCAAGAACTTGCAGCCGACCGTGCTTTGTTGCGTCGATTGGTTTTCTGGGCTTCTGCCAACTGGCTGATTGATGCAACGGCATTGTGGGTCTTCTTACGGGCCTTCGGTGGTTCGGTGCCGCCCGATGGACTGATCGTTGCCTTCGGACTCGCCAATGTCTTGGCAGCGATTCCCTTGACCCCGGGTGGTCTCGGAATTGTTGAAGGAACGTATGTGCCGGTGCTGGTTGGTTTTGGTTTGCCTCGGGCGACTTCTGTCGTTGGCGTGGTTTCGTATCGAATCGCTCAGTATTGGCTACCAATCATGATTGGCGGATTTTGCTATCTATCTTTGCGAATCGGGCCATGGGCGATTGAGCGCAACAAGCTTGAACCGATGCGTGATGTTGTGGCAACCATGGCAACTGGCGATGAAGACATTCTCAATTTCTCTGAGCGATTCCCTGCCAAAGAACGAACTGGACAATTGCCGAAGCCATCTGTTGAACAAATTCAGGCCTCTCAAATTCAAAATACCGAGAATCCTCAAAGTCACGACTAGTTTTGGGGGTATGACAGTTCACGAGCGCCCCTTTGGCCGTTGCCTAGAAGATTTCGTCATCGGCGATGTTTATCGTCACTGGCCCGGCAAGACCATTACTGAATATGACGATCATCTCTTTTGCATGATCACCATGAACCATCACCCGTTGCACACCAACGATTGGTTTGCATCCAAGAGTGTGCAAGGTCGCAACGTGGTTGTTGGCAACTTGGTGTATTCATTGGTGCTTGGTATGAGCGTTCCTGATGTCAGTGGTGCGGCTATCGCAAACCTTGAAGTTGAAACGTTGCAGCACAAGTTCCCAACTTTCCACGGCGACACAATTCATGCCGAAACGCGCGTGCTCGACATTCAAGAGAGCAAGTCCAAGAATGATCGCGGAATTGTGACCGTAGAAACCAAGGGCTTCAACCAAGACGGAAAAGAAGTGTGTTACTTCCGTCGTCGCGTCATGGTCTGGAAGCGCGAGTTCGCTCCCACTCGTGAACGTCCGTACAACGGCGAAACCGCATGGGGCGAAGCCTGAGAGATTTCACCCGTGACTGACCAATCGGGTCTTCACGAATCAATTTTTACTTGGATCACACCACGTCTTCGCCAGTTGCCGTGGCGTGATACTCGCGATCCGTGGCATGTGCTGGTGAGCGAAGTCATGTTGCAACAGACGGGTGTCAGTCGCGCTCTCCCCAAGTGGGAGATGTTTATTGATGCATTTCCAACTCCTCAACAATGTGCTGATGCGCCGCTAGGTGACGTGCTGAGATTGTGGCAAGGCCTCGGTTACCCGCGACGCGCAAAAAATTTGCAAGCTGCCGCCGGTGTCATTGTGGCGCAACACAATGGCGTGGTGCCAAACACCCTCGACGAGTTACTTGCTTTACCGGGTGTTGGGCCATACACGGCGCGAGCACTGTTGGCTTTTGCATTTGAAGACGATGCGGCAGTTGTCGACACAAATATTGCTCGAGTCTTGGCACGTTTTCATGGTCGAACCTTGAAAGCTCGTGATGCTCAAAAGCTTGCTGATGATTGGGTTCCACAAGGTGAAGCGTGGTTATGGAATCAAGCACTCATGGATTTGGGTGCAACGGTCTGTCGCCCTCAACCTATGTGCGACGAGTGTCCTTTGAACAAACAATGTTCATGGCGTGGGAACGGCACTGATCCAAGTGTGGGGTCGGCAGGAGTCAGTGTTGCACAAGCCAAGTTTGCAGGATCAGATCGGCAAGCTCGAGGTCGTCTCATCAAACAACTCGGAGAATGCGCAGTGCCAATACATGCGGTGCCAGAGATCATGGATCGCTCGGCAGAAATTGCGATGCGATTAGTGAATGACTTGATCAGCGATGGTCTGATTGTTCGTGACAACGATGAACTGATGTTGCCCTAACCGCGAGTGATCGCGGCAACGATTTCGGCGAGTGCCGCATCGGCATACGCGCGCATTTCGTCATCAGTTCGATCTTGAATCGGATGTGGTGTGAAGACACGAGCAACGTCCGGAAATCCGAGTGACCGTGATTGCACATCGGCCGCTGAAATGAATTCAGAGGAAGCGACGAACACACCAGGAATGCCCCGGCGTTCTAGATCGACGATGTCGTGCACACTGCACGACGTGCAACTGCCTCAATCGGCAAGTGCTTCAATCACCACTTGGCAATTGATAGAAATTTCATGTCGCAGATCAACCGGCGCCGGCTTGGTGAATGTGGGCTTCTTGTAGCGCTTGACGTCAGCGCCCATCTCAGAAAGCCGCTCTTCAAGGCGATCAATAAAGACGTCGCCACGAGCTTTGGAAATATCGAGCAAGCCAACAGTGAGGCCTTTGAGTGATGTTGGTCGGCCAACTCGTTCAACAGAAGTGGCGCGGCGCTCGTTGGTTGGGTCGAGCACAACACGATTCATAGAACTGGTCCCAGAAATTGTCATGGCAACACCTCTTTCGTCACTGGCTGGCTACCAACGTCGCCGTTGGCCCATCCACCAATAATGGCAGAGAAAAGCCCAGCGCCTCCGCCTGCATGAACAAGAAGTAGGCCGCCAGGACGAAATTTGGGCAACGTCATGCCGTTCAGGCGCTCTGGGACGCCTTCGGCGATTCCGCCGGCACCACGGATCAATTCGCTGCCCGGTATCTGCAGGCGGGCGTGTATCTCTTCGAGGACCCGTTCGCGATCCCAGCCCGCTTCGGCATACACACGCGCGTGCTCGGGTCCCATCACGATGATCGCATCGAATGCCAAAACTGATTTGGGATTGTGCAGTGTTCGCAGGCATGCCGCAAAAGTGTTGGTGAGGCTTTCGGGATCGCGCGCGAGTTGATCAACGACACATCGTGGACCTTCGCCTGGGAAAACCGTGACTGCATCAGTGGTTCGTGAGAGCCCGCGACTTTCGGCGAGCGTGGTCCAGGGTGATCCAACTTCGTCCTCGGCAAAACAGAACGAAAGTTTTCCGGGGTTGCCATGTGTGGCGCGATCGACTTCACCAGGACGGCCACCGCCAACATTGCGAATGATCAACTGAATCGCTCGGCCAATTGTGAGATTGGCGCGATTGCCTTGACCAAAAACATTCATACCGCTGTTCATGCCAATCGCCCGAGTGCCTGGACCGTTACACACGATGACCGGACCAACCGGCATCGTGGTGGCAAGTACACCATGAATGTTGAAGGTGTCATTGCAGACTGCTTCAAGTCCAGCGATCACCCACGGTAAGTACTCGGGC
>JBEDJE010000132.1:0-5694 GCA_041172985.1 Actinomycetota bacterium | reverse complement strand
GGTAAGCCATCAGCACCTTCGTCGCGATACTTGCTTTCGATACATGCGCCCCCGAAACCACCTTGGGCAGGACATGGTGAATCAAGTAAACGCGGTGGCATCAAGGGGAAAAGCGAAAATCCGATAATCGCGAGCGCTGTTGTGATGGCCAAAGTGTTGCGCCATTGAGGAAAGACATCTTTGCGCTTGACGAAAAGAATCCAGAAGACTGCAAATGTCACGAGGAAATGAGCAGTGCCGTAGTACGTGTTCCAAAAGCGAATGAACCCGTTGAACTGCAAAAACCAATCTTGTACCGATTCTTCGTGGAAGAGACCAATGGATCGTTCTAACTGAATGATTCGCTCGGCATTGTGGAAGGCGCGTAATGGTGTATCGCCAGTCTCAAGCGAGATATGGGCCGACCCAAAAAGATTACGACTCCACGAGTAGAACAAATAGAAGATGCCCATGATGAGCGCTTCTTTCCACCAATAGGTGCGATGTTCGCGTTGCCCAAAGGCGGTGTTTTCGATCGCATCCACCCCGACAATCTAGGGAATTAGCGGTCATTAGAGAACGTATGGTCGCAAGTCATTACAAATATTCGGGTAGAAAAACCAGCAATATTGAGCCCAATATCGCGGTTTTGAGTTCTCGTTGGCAGATTCTTTGTTGTGGCTCGTCGCCGACGGGTTGACCCGAAGTTTCGACAGCAGACCGCTCTCACGGACCCAATGTAGGATTGAAACGTGATTGACAACGACATCCTTGAACGTGTGTTGGCCGAGGGTTTACGAACCGGCGCCGACTTTGCTGAAGTGTTTGCATCCGATTGGCGCGGGACTGGTGTCGGGCTTGACGACGGAAAAATTGAGCAACTCTCAACAGGACGAAATCGCGGAGCAGGAATTCGCGTCATAGCTGGCGATACAACCGGATTTGCGCACACAGCTGATCTTTCAGAAGCAGGGTTGATGGCCGCGGCACGAGTCGCTGCCGAAGCAGCTCGCCAAGGTGGCGGTGGCACCAAGGTGATTGCACTGACGACACAGCCCTCACGAATTGTGAGCCCCATCAAAATTGATCCGTCAACAATTGGGAAAGCTGCCAAAGTTGATTTGTTGCGTCGAGTCGATGATGCGGCACGTTCTGCTGGTGGAGCCATCTCGCAAGTCTCGGCCGGATACTCCGATGGACGTATTGTTGCGCGTGAGTGCAGTGGCTAATGGTGACGCTGGCATGCAAACTGGTTTTGACTCGCTCGGCCACACAATGGGTTTTGAACTTTTCGACAAAGTTCAGGTTGAAGATGTGGCGCGCGCCGCGGCCGGTCGGGCGCTAACCAAGTTGAAGGCACGCCCGGCGCCATCTGGTTCGTTGCCAGTCGTGATCAAGGCCGGAAGTGGCGGAGTGTTGTTCCATGAGGCATGTGGGCACGGTCTTGAGGCAGATCTTGTTGCCAAAGGCGCCAGTGTGTACAAGGGCAAAGTTGGTGAACTCGTTGCATCACCACTCGTTACTTTGGTTGACGATGGCACGATGACTCATGAGTGGGGTGCGATTGCTATTGACGATGAGGGTCACCCTTCGCAATACAACGTGCTCATCGAAAACGGAATATTGACCGACTACATGTGGGACCGGAATATTGACCGACTACATGTGGGACTACTTGCGAGCACGTAATGAAGGTCGTCCGCAAAGCGGTAACGGTCGTCGTCAGTCGTACAAAGACTTGCCCATGGTTCGTATGACCAATACGTATGTGTTGAACGGCGAAGAAGACCCGGCTGACATTATTAAGGACACACCCAACGGTGTCTATGTTGCTCACCTCGGTGGCGGAAGCGTGAATACTGCGACTGGAGACTTTGTCTTTGGAATGACCGAGGCCTACCTCATTGAAAATGGTGAGATCACCGAGCCATTGCGCGAAGGAAACTTGATTGGTAATGGTCCGCAGGTTTTGCGTGATATCGATCGTCTCGGCAACGACTTCGCTATGGGTAACCCGGGCACCTGCGGAAAAGATGGTCAAGGCGTGCCCGTCGGCGATGGTCAGCCGACTTTGCGCGTGAAGTCCATGACAATTGGTGGCACTGCATCATGAGTACTCCAGATCGCAGTGGTGAATTGTTGGTCATTGCCGAAAGGGTTGTGGCAATGGCAAAACCCGGCGAGCAGGTAGAGGCTTATGTGAGTCGTGGCCTGTCAACTGAGGTGCGCGTGTACGAAGGCGAAGTTGAACACTTTGTTTCGGCGCAAAGCGAAGGCATCGGAATTCGTGTGATCAAAGATGGTCGCACTGGTACGTCATATTGCGGAACGTTAGATGCTTCGCAGATTGCCGAAGTGCTCGCGGAAGCTCGTGACAATTTGGGCTATGGCGAACCCGATGAATGGTCGGGACTTGCTGAACCCGATGGCGTTGCCGTAGTTCCGCAAAGTTTGTGGGACGACAGTCTTGAAAACACCACAACAGCGCGCAAGATTGAACTCGCCAAGTTGCTTGAAAAGTTGACGCTCGCCGGTGACTCGCGCGTGCGTGTTGATGATTCCAACTATTCAGACGCTTTCGGCGAAGCTGCTGTCGCGACCACGACTGGTATTCGCGTAGCTGGTCGGGAAAATGGTTGTTACCTAAGTATCGGCACATTGGCTGACGATGGTGATGAAACCCAAACTGGTTTTGGTTTTGCGGTTGGGCGTAACGTTGAAGAGTTAGATCTCGAGCGTGCGGCACGTGAGGCTGTTGATCGTGCGACACGATTACTTGGTGCCACGAAACCCGAAAGCCGACGTATCACAGTTGTGCTTGATCCGTTCGTGACCGCGCAGTTTCTCAGCATCATTGGCGGAACACTGAATGGTGAAAGTGTTGTTAAAGGTCGCAGTTTGTTTGCCAACCGAATCGGTGAAGCAGTAGCTAATCCGTTATTGACTTTGGTTGATGACCCAACGAACCCGTTGGCTTACACCGCAACCGATATCGATGGTGAAGGTTTGGCGGCTCGTCGCAATGCGTTGATTCAAGATGGCGTGCTGCAGAAGTTTGTGCAGAGCTCGTACTCGGCACGCCGAATGGGTATGGCACCAACTGGCAATGGTTTGCGTGGCGGCTACGGCGGTTCACCGAGTGCTGGTTGCTTGGCCTTACAGATCGTTCCAGGTCTTCGAAGCCAGGCCGAGATAGTGGCGGGTATCGATGACGGCATCTTGATTCAACAAGTTCAAGGTCTGCACTCTGGGGTCAACGCTGTTTCTGGTGACTTCAGTACGGGCGCTGCCGGATTGTTGATCAAGAACGGAACCGTGGGCGCACCAGTTCGCGAATTTACGATTGCGTCAACCCTGCAAAAGATGTTGCTTGATATCGCCGAAGTCGGCGGTGACCTTGAATGGTTGCCGATGAGCGCAACTGGTGTTTCGCTTGTCATTCACGATGTCACTATGAGCGGTGCCTGACGCGATTGCGCTGAGGTAGTGCTCAAAGTGCGCTAAACAAGATACGTGCCAATTTTTCACGCCATTGTTTTGGGGCTCATGCAAGGTCTGTCTGAGTTTCTACCAATTTCGTCAAGTGGGCACCTGTTGCTGGTTCCTTGGCTGTTCGGATGGAACGACTTCTCTGATGTTTCAGTAGAAAAAGCCTTTAATGTTTCGTTGCATCTCGGAACCCTGATTGCCGTTGTTGTCTACTTCCGTCGCGACTTGGTTGTTTATGTGCGCGATGGTTTGCGCATGGTCGTGCAGCAAAAGAAACCGCACACAACAGAAGGTCGTTTGGCTTGGTTGCTCGTCGTGGCCAGTGTGCCTGCAGGACTTTTTGGGGCATTCGCCGGTAATTGGATCGACAAACATCTGGGCAAGCCCGTGATTATCGCTGCGTCGTTAATCGTTTTCGGTTTGTTTCTTGCTTGGGCTGATCGTCGTCGTGGTCAACGCACATTTGAAGAAATGACGTCACGCGATGCGATTGCGATTGGGCTAGCTCAGGTCATTGCTCTCAATCCAGGAACTTCACGTTCGGGAATCAGTATCTCAGCGGCGCGTGTGATGGGTTTTGATCGAGACACCGCCGTGCGGTTCTCGTTCTTGTTGAGCGTTCCGGTGACGGCTGGAGCGGTTGCGGTGAAATTGCTGGACCTATTCGCCGACGGCATTCCTGACGGCTTAGTCATACCGATGGTTGTCGGAATACTTACTTCTGGATTATCGGGCTGGCTGGCAGTGGCAGGATTATTGAAATTGGTCCGCTCAAAATCATTTGATGCATTTGTGATCTATCGCGTTGTCGCCGGAGTGGCGATACTGGCGATCGCCGCCTCAAGCTGGCGTTGACGGCGAACTAGACGGAGTCGATGCCGGAGCAGGCGTCGATGGAGCGGCTGCGGGAGTCGAAGGCGCGGCAGTGTCGCTTGTTGACGATGCAGTCGTTGAAGGGGTCGTACTTGATGAACCCCCACGGCTGTCGGTCTTGTAGAACCCGCCACCCTTAAAGGTCACGCCAACTGGCTGAAAAACCTTTTTCACGGCGCGCACTGTGCCGTCAGAGGGATGGGGGTATTCGGTGAGGGCGTCGTCAGTAAAGGCTTGGTGGACTTCGATGGTCTCGCCAGTATCGGTGAATTTGTAAACGTAAATAGGCATCAGGCTGTTCTCCGGAGTCCAAAGTCTAGAGTCAGAGCATGGCGTTACCCCCACGTATCCGCACGGCAGTTGTCCCAGCCGCTGGTCAGGGCACCCGCATGTTGCCCGCAACGAAGGCGGTGCCAAAAGAATTGCTCCCCATTTTGGAGCGGCCGGCCTTGCAGTTGATCGTGGACGAAGCCCTCGGCGCGGGAGTTGATCATCTGGTGATCGTCACAAGTCGAGCGAAGCCCGCAATTGAGCAGTATTTCGCGTCGTCGCCCGATGTGGAGGCCAGCCTCGAAAAACAAGGACGCGGAGCCCTGGCCGAACAGTTGCGTCGTTACGGAAACGACGTGCGAGTGTCCTTCGCATATCAAGATGCGCCTCGAGGATTGGGACACGCCGTGGCATGTGCTCGCGACCTGGTCGGGGCAGAGCCATTTTTTGTGATGTTGCCCGATGAGTTAATGCAGGACTCGAGTCTCTTGACCGACCTCGCCACGTTGACGCAAACAACGGGAGTTGGTGCAGTCGCCCTCAAGCGCATGCCACGCGAAGAATTGTTTCGGTACGGAATCGTGACCCCAGTTGGACCGTTAGTGCTCGCTGAGGGAATCGAATCCCTGCCTATTGCAAACGTTATAGAAAAGCCACGGGTTGAAGAAGCGCCAAGTGATCTGGCGATTATTGGCCGCTATGCATTGACTCCCGACATCTTTGATGTGCTTGATGGTTTGGCGCCCGGTGGAACGGGAGAAATTCAACTCACCGATGCTTTGTCGATTCAGGCAGAACGATCCCCGTTGCATGGTGTGATTTCGCATATCGGTCGGCGCGATATCGGTAATCCACTTGGCTGGATTGAAGCAGTCATCGAAGCAGGGCTGGAACACGCTGAATTTGGTGATGGACTTCGTTCTTGGTTGCGTACCGTTATTTGATATTCAACTCAAACGCGTGAAGTGCCCAGGAATGTCAAGCGGTAAACCGAAAGCGTCAACTTCAACTTCATGATCGTCGTGATCATCGTCGCGTTGAATTTTCCAAAGCTGTTTGCCCAGACGGGTGTACGTCAAGCGC
>JBEDJE010000131.1:2120-6195 GCA_041172985.1 Actinomycetota bacterium | reverse complement strand
ACCGAACAACTTGAACATGTCTCAACCCTGATTCCGAGTGAGTGGCTAGAAAGTGCGGCTTCTGGTACGCCTGAACAGTGTGTCGCCAGCATTCGTCACCAGTTTGATTTAGGTGTCGATGGAGTCATCATGCATGGAGCGAGTCCGGAAGATTTAGCTCCGATAGTGCACGAATACCGAGCGACACGTCCAGTGGGTGTTTTCGATCATCTCGCCGCGAACCCAGGTGGCTGATATGGCTTTTGCCAAGAACGCCGAACTATCGATCTATTTTGAAACCTTTGGGAACATCGCAGATCCCACCTTGGTTCTGATCAATGGTTTGGGTAATCAGTGCATTGCTTATCGCAGCGATTTCTGTGAGTTGTTCGTTGAAGCTGGTTTTCACGTTGTGCGTTTCGATAATCGCGATGTCGGTCTTTCAAGCGACGGGCCAGAGGGTTACTCATTGAAAGATATGGCAAGTGACGCAGTCGCCGTACTTGATGATCTCGCCATTAAGAAGGCTCATGTTTTTGGTGTTTCGCTCGGGGGAATGATCGCTCAAACCTTTGCAATCGAGTTTCCGGATCGTTGCGCCTCACTCATCTCGGTCATGTCAACAACTGGGGACTCCGATGTGGGACGCCCAACCGATGAAGCTCGCGAATTGTTGCTCACACCCGGATCTACCCGACGTGATCTTGCCATTGAACTTCATCTTGCCGGCAAGAGGGTGTGGGGAAGTCCAGGACATATCGACGAAGCCAGTGAGAGAACTTTTGCTGGCGAGGTTTTTGATCGGGCCTGTCGTCCGATGGGCGTCGGGCGACAATTCAAAGCGTCTCGAGCCGACCGCAGCCGTACTGAGCGCTTGCGTGAATTGGATGTGCCAACTCTTGTGATCCATGGAGACTGCGACACATTGATCGATATATCTGGTGGCCTGCGCACCGCCGAGGTTATCCCTAACGCACGGTTCATCGAGATCAAGGGAATGGGACACGATTATCCAGAATATTTCTGGCCAAATTTAGTGTCTGCCGTGCGTAATCATTGTCAAAACATCTAGGGTTTTGTCACTATGACTGATACTAAGCCAGTTTCAAATTGGGCCACAGATTTTGATGTTTTCGACCAGCAATATGTAAATGATCCGTTCAGCATTTGGGCGGTTCTTCGCGATGAGTGTCCGATGGCCCACACTGATCGTTGGGGCGGTTCGTGGCTGCCGACTCGCTACGAAGATGTCACTGCAATCGCCCGAGATATCGAAAAGTTCCCATCACGATTTGGTATTGCTGTAGTCCCTCCAGCGAATCCAGCTGACGCCAATTCGCAAGTAGGTTTTTTGCCCTATGGTGTTCCACCGATTAGTTCTGATCCGCCGTTCCATACGTGGACTCGTCGATTACTTCTCCCATGGATGAGTCCGCAACGGACATTGACCTACGAACCAATGACAAAGGAATTATGCAATCGACTGATTGACGGTTTTATCGCGAATGGCAATGCCGACGCCGCAGCCGATTACGCCCAGCAAATTCCGGTGCGGGTGATCGCCCATATTCTCGGAGTTCCAGAATCAATGAGTGACAGCTTTACCGGTTGGGTTCGTGACGTTTTGGAATTCGCTTATGACGAAGAACGGCGCCGCCGTGGAATGACCGGCGTGATCCAATTTTTCATTGGTGCGATTGCCGAACGCAAAGAGAATCCTGGCGACGACCTCATCTCTGAACTACTGCTGGCTGAGGTTGATGGAGAGTCCGTCAATGAAAGTGTGATCCTAGGAATGTGCGGACTTTTACTTATTGCTGGAGTAGATACAACGTGGTCGTCAATCGGATCATCTTTGTGGCATCTCGCGAGCCATCCAAAAGACGCTGAACGGCTCGTTAAGGAACCTGATTTGATGCCGACCGCTATTGAAGAACTGTTGCGGGCGTATTCACCCGTGACGATGGCGCGACGTCTTGGTGAAGATGTTGAGTACAACGGTTGCCCGATGAAAAAAGATGAGCGCATTTTGATGAACTTCCCGGGCGCTAATCGTGATCCAGCGGTTTTTGAAAATCCCGATGAAGTCATTCTTGATCGTCAACTCAACCGACATGTCGCTTTTGGCGCCGGTATCCATCGTTGTGCCGGATCAAACTTGGCACGTATGGAATTGCGAGTAGCTATTGAAACGTGGCTTGAGCGGATTCCTGATTTCGAGATAGCCGATGAATCCAAAGTCACTTGGGCTGGCGGTCAAGTGCGTGGTCCCCGCACCGTTCCAGTTCGCTTTCCGTCACACGGTTAACGATGAGTGCGGGCACAAACTTCATTGTTTCTCCGCTGCAGGGAACAGTTCTGTTTGTGGCTTCTGTAGGTGTTGAGTATTCCAAGGGGTCAGTAGTCATCACCTTGGAATCAATGAAAATGCAGCACGATATTTTTGCTGACGCGGACGGTGCCGTATCAGAGGTGCTTGTGCAAGTTGGTCAGGCGGTCAAAACAGGTGACCGTCTCATTTCATTTGTTTCTCGGAAAATTTCTCTTGACTCTCTGATTGAAGTGTCATCAGAAGTTGAGGCATTAGTTCGCCCTGATCTTGACGAGGTGCATCGGCGTCACCAAATCGGTTTAGATGACGAACGTAAAGAAGCGGTCGCCAAACGTCATGGACAAGGTCGGCTGACGGCCCGTGAAAATATCAATCTTCTGATTGATGAGGGCTCATTGGTTGAGTATGGGCCGACGGTCGTTGCTGCCCAACGGCGTCGACGTTCACTTGACGATCTAATCACCAAGACTCCAGCCGATGGACTCGTCGGTGGACTTGCCTCGATAAACGGCTCGTTGTTCAGTGGTCACGATTCTCGAGTTGTCGTGATGTCATACGACTATGCAGTCTTGGCTGGTACCCAAGGTCAACAGAACCACCGCAAGAAAGATCGCTTATTCGAAGTTGCCGAGAAGTTGCAGTTACCGGTGGTTTTCTTTGCCGAAGGTGGCGGCGGTCGCCCCGGTGATACTGATGGGCTTGGCGTTTCGGGTCTTGACTGTTGGGCGTTCCACGATTTCGCCAAACTATCCGGACTGGTGCCCCTAGTCGGTATTACTGGTGGTTTTTGTTTTGCGGGTAACGCCGCGATCCTGGGATGCTGCGATGTCGTCATTGCACTCGAGGGATCGAATATCGGCATGGGTGGACCAGCGATGATTGAAGGTGGAGGACTGGGCGTCTTTGCACCACAAGAGATCGGCCCGCTATCAGTTCAACAGGCCAATGGCGTCGTGGATTTGGTTGCCAGAGATGATGCTCATGCAGTCGACTTAGCAAAGAAGTACCTGTCGTATTTTCAAGGCTCTACTCACGACTTCACCATTCATGATCAAGATCAGTTGCGTACAGCCATTCCAATCAATCGAGTCAAGGCGTACGACGTCCGAAATGTTATTGAACTGATGTTCGATGTCGATTCCGTTCTTGAACTCCGAAGCGGTTTCGGTCTCGGAATGATCACGGCATTGGCGCGCGTTCAAGGTAAACCTGTTGGCGTCATCGCCAATAATCCTCATCACTTGTCTGGCGCCATTGATAGCGATGGAGCAGATAAAGCCGCCCGCTTTATGCAATTGTGCGACGCGTTTGATATCCCGTTAATAACTCTCGTTGATACGCCCGGAATGATGGTTGGTCCTGATGTTGAGCAAACTGCACTGGTGCGGCACTGTAGTCGCCTGTTTGTCGCCGGTGTCAACATCACTGTCCCGGTCGTATCAATAGTTCTTCGTAAAAGTTATGGCTTAGGGGCACAGGCGATGATGGCTGGCAGCACCAAAGCTCCGCTTGCTTGCGTCGCTTGGCCGACAGGCGAATTCGGTGGCATGGGACTAGAGGGCGCTGTGAGGCTTGGATACCGCAATGAGTTAGCCGCGATTACTAACGAATCTGAACGCGAAGCCACATTTCAAAAGATGGTTGATCGCATGTACGAACACGGCAAGGCACTTTCGGTCGCTACGCATTTCGAGATCGACGATGTGATTGACCCGACAGATTCTCGTCGCTGGCTGAACGCAGTTTTGGAATCACACCGAGCAC
>JBEDJE010000131.1:0-2115 GCA_041172985.1 Actinomycetota bacterium | reverse complement strand
ACACCGAGCACCAGTGCGATCGGGTAAGAAGCGATCAAATATTGATACTTGGTAAATTTTAAACCTGATTAACGAGCAGGACGTAGTTCGTTGAGTGCGCTGACGTTGTCCAAAAGAATCTTTTTACGATCGCTGTCAGAGAACGCCTTTAACTCGGTGACGTAGTCAAGTGGGTTGGGCATACCTTCAATATGGGGCCAGTCAGATCCGAAGAGCACATGATCGGCACCCATGATGTCGGCAACTTCATGAACGTCGTCTTCCCAGAACGGGTTGATCCACCAATTGTTGCGCAGTGTTTCAACGGGATCATCGACGAAATAGCCAGGCATCTTTTTCGCGGTTGACGTCAACTTGTCACAGGCATCACGTAAGAAACCAGATCCATTTTCAATGGACGCCATACGTACATTCGGGAAGCGATCAAACAGCTTTTCAAAAACCGAGGTGATGATGAAATCTTGAGCAGCACGTTCGATGGCAAAGCTCTTGATGGACGGCTTCCAAGCACCGCTAAAAGTTGCCGAGAAAGAATCATTGGCGTAGCCGTTGCTTGAATATCCACTGTCACCGGCATGAATGATCACAGTGATGCCAGCTTCATTGACTCGTGCCCAGAACGGGTCATACACCGAATCAAATGGCGACAACTGTCCGGTAATGGTGGTCGGTGCTGCGGGACGCATACACACCACTCGAGCACCTTGTGACAATGCCCATTCGAGTTCAGTACAAGCCCACTCAACAGAGGCCAATGAAATGTACGGACCGGCGAAAATGCGATCTTTGTACGCAAAGCCCCAGTCTTCTTGTAGCCAACGATTGAAAGCCGTGAACATAATTCCGACACCGACCGGATCGTGCTTAAGAATTTCTTCGTACAACATTCCCAAAGTGGGGAAGAGCCAGATCTTGCTGACGCCTTGTTGGTCCATGACGGCCAGACGAGCATCGTGATCGCGGTATTCAGGTCGAATAGCCTCACGAACCGCCAAGAATTCGATGGGGTGTTTCTTGTCAGGGTTACCGCGGAAATAGTCGTGCATTGCTCCAGCGGGCGAAATGGGATCGAAGGTAGCGTTGGCTACAACTCGACTGACCTGTCCACCAATGACTGGATATTGGCGGCCATTGATTTCGGCCCACTGAACACAACGAGGACCGTCTTTCGGGTCGAGATAGCGCGTGAAAGCGTCTAAGGCCTCGTAGTAGTGGTTGTCGGCATCAAAAGGTACAAAACCTAGGTCGTCGCTCATATGAGCATCGTACGATGCCACGCGGTGGAGTGCGTAGCGTAGGGGCATGGATAGCCAAGAAAATCTTCAGGTTGAGGACCCGTCCTCGCGTCCCAAACATGTGGTCGTGGTCTTGCTGGACAGCCTCAATCGCCATTTGTTGGGCGCATATGGGGGCAGAGAGTTCACCACTCCCAACTTGGATAGGTTCGCCGAGAAATCAGTCGTCTTTGAAAACCACCACACCGGTTCGTTGCCGTGTATGCCCGCCCGTCACGACTTACTGGTCGGGGCATTGGACTTCCCTTGGCGTCCTTGGGGCTCGGTCGAGATTTGGGAGGACGCGATTACCTTCGCCCTTCGTCAAGCGGGTGTGACGACAATGCTGGTGTCAGACCATCCTCACTTATTTGAATGCGGCGGAGAGAACTATCACATTGATTTTGATGCTTGGGAATATGTGCGTGGGCACGAGAACGATCCGTGGAAGACGCGTCCTGACCCTTCGTGGGTTGGCACACCGGCTCTTCCAGTTGATGAGCCCCGACGTGGGCACTTCAAATATCAGGATTCGCGCACTTGGTTTAAGTCTGAAGAAGATTTTCCGGGCCCGCAAACAATGCAGGCCGCAGTTCAATGGGTTCGTACCAATGCCGGACATCATGATCGCTCGCTTCTTGTTATCGATGAATTCGATCCCCACGAGCCATTTGATACTCCCGAACCTTGGGCTTCGATGTATCGCGAGCAAGGTGAAGATCCCCAAGAAGAACATCCATGGATGATTTGGCCTCCGTATGTGATTGATGGTCTGAAGAATGGGCTGATTACCGAAGAAGAAGGTCGGTCGCTTCGAGCCGCATACGGCGCAAAACTCTCA
>JBEDJE010000130.1:0-6218 GCA_041172985.1 Actinomycetota bacterium | reverse complement strand
GTCCAGTCGGTACGGTCTTCGCGAACCGTCTCGACGACGTTGACATCGGCGAAGATTTCCAACAACTTCTTGAGCGGGTCGTAGTCCTTGGTGCGTCGGTCGTAGATGAGGTCGAGGCACACTTGCTTGTGCTCTTCGGGCATACGTGACAACGGAACAATTTTGCCTGCGTGCACGATTGCTGAATCAAGTCCGGCCTGAACGCACTCATGCAAGAAAACACTGTTCAGCGCGTGTCGTGATGACGGTTTGAGACCAAAGCTGACGTTTGAGACGCCGAGAGTGGTGAAGCAACCCGGGATTTCATCTTTGATGCGCTTGATGGCATCAATGGTGTGCTTGGCGTCTAGGCGTAAGTCGTCATCACCAGTTGACAGAGGGAAAGTCAACGCATCAAAGATCAGGTCGCTGGCGCTTAAGCCGTATCGATTGACTGCGATGCGATGAATGCGGTGAGCAATTTCGAGTTTCCATTCGACATCACGAGCCTGACCCTTCTCGTCGATCAGGAGACAGATCACTGCGCAGCCGTATTCGCGAGCGAGGCTGAAAACGCGGTCCATGCGGCATCCGATTTCTTCGCCGTCTTCAAGGTTGGCGGAGTTCAAAATGGCGCGACCACCAATATGCATGAGGCCAGCTTCAAGCACTTGTGGTTCGGTTGAGTCAAGGACAAGCGGAACACTTGCTTGGGTGGCGAAGCGACTCGCGATTTCATCCATGTCGATTGCGCCGTCGCGTCCGACGTAGTCAACGCATACGTCAAGAACGTGAGCACCTTCGCGAATTTGCTCGGTGGCAATCTTTGAACAGTTGTCCCAGTCGCCGGCGATCATTGCATCGCGGAAAGCCTTCGAACCATTGGTGTTCGTGCGTTCGCCGATAATTAAGAACGACTTGTCTTGAACCATGGGCACCGACGAATAGATCGACGCAACGCTTGGCTCAACGATGGGAGTGCGCTTGGGTGCAGCCATGCCGCTTACTGCATCGACGACGGCCTTGAGGTGAGCCGGAGTGGTGCCACAGCATCCACCAACAATCCCGATTCCGAGATCGTGTACGTGGTGATGATGGAACTTGGCGAGTTCGGCTGGCGTGAGATCGTAGTGAGTGCGACCGTCAACGATGCTGGGTAAGCCAGCGTTGGGCAACACGCTGATGGGCATTGAGGCGTTTTGGCTGAGGTAGCGCAAATGCTCTTGCATTTCGGCGGGACCAGTTGCGCAGTTGATGCCAAATACATCGGGCTTCATGGCACTGATTGCGGTGAGTGCTGCGCCAACTTCAGAACCAACCAACATGCGTCCGGTTGTTTCCATTGTGACTTGAACTTGAATCGGGATTTCTCGTCCTTCGGCAACCATTGCGCGACGACACGCGATCATCATTGCGCGACGACACGCGATCATCGCGGCTTTGATCTGTAGGAGATCCATGCACGTTTCAATCAAGAAGAGATCGGCGCCACCGACAATGAGTCCGCGTGCCTGTTCGATATAGGCGTCACGAAGTTCTGCGAAACGGATATGTCCGAGGCTCGGCAACTTGGTGCCCGGTCCGATTGAACCAGCGACGTATCGGGCTTTGCCACTTGCTTCATAATCGTTTGCTGTTTCACGGGCGAGGCGAGCCGCTTCGACATTGAGTTCGTACGCCTTGTCAGAGATGTTGTACTCGCTAAGCACTGTCGAGAAACTTCCGAAACCCCACATCAAGAAAAGCTGAATGCATCTGGCGGATGACATCGGGTCGAGTGATGCAGAGGTACTCATTGCAGCCCTCGAGGCTGGCGCCACCAAAGTCATCGGGGCCGAGATCGAGGTCTTGGACGAAGGTGCCGAAAGCTCCGTCAAAAACAATGACGCGTTCGTTGACTGCAGAAAGATACGGCTGGCGAGACATTGGGGATAACGCTACCGTTCGGGCACTACGGCCTGAGGGAACGTGGTTCAATGTAAGTACTCAAAACCGATGTGACAGGTGTTGTGCCAGTATCTCGTGACTTGAGTCTGAGCACTAAGGTCACTGGCATGACTCGACCCAGTGTGTACACCCGAGATGGTGACGATGGAACCACGGGACTTTTCTATGGTGGTCGCGTCCCTAAGGACAGTGTCTTGCCGCGTGCGTACGGAACAGTTGACGAGGCCCAATCAATTTTGGGTGTTGTGCGGGCCGAAGCAGGTCACGGTTCAGAAGTTGAATCGATGTTGATCCCCATTATGCGGGACCTTTGGGTGCTGATGGCCGAACTCGCGACCCTGCCTGAAAATCGTTCAAAGTTAACCCCTGGGGCATCGTGTGTTGAAGCCTCAATGGTGACTCGACTCGAAAACATGATTGACGAACTCGATACACGCTTTGAACCGCCCACTGAATTTGTTGTTCCTGGCGGAAACAAGGTTTCGGCTTGGCTCGATGTTGCTCGTACCGTGGTTCGCCGCGCCGAACGTCATTCGATTGCGGCCGCTCCAGCGCCTTCACAGGCTGTGCCGTACCTCAACCGCCTCTCAGATTTGTTGTGGACTATGGCTCGTTGGAACGAAGGAGAAAGCCTTCCCGTGCGCGGCGTGTCATGATTGACACATGGCTTTAACTGTCGAAACATCACGTTCCATTCCTCGCTCGGCTGATGCGGTCGGATTTGCAGTCGCAACAACCGGAGCGGTACCTCGTCAACTAGGACTTACCCGAGCAGCGTTAACTGCCCACGGCTTTGATGGCAAAGTCGGTCAGACAATGGTTGTGCCCTCATCATCTGGTCCGACATATATCGCCGTAGGTATTGGTGATTTCCGTAAAGCTGATGCCAGCGATGTGCGTGATGCTGCAGCAGCACTTGCTCGCGCGTGCTCGCGTCGGACTCATGTCGCAACGAACTTGGTTGACAGCGTCGCACTTGATGCTCGCTCGGCAGCACAAGCGGCAGTCGAAGGATTTACTTTGGCGACCTATCGCTACACCGATCTCAAATCATCTAAGGGTTCTGCGCCAAGCACACTGACGTTGACTACTTCGAGTGTTCGGGCTCGCAGTACTGAGACTGGTGTCGAACGCGGTCGAGCGACCGCTGGGGCAGCAACACTGGCGCGTGATTTGGCGAACACGCCGCCCGCATATTTGACCGCCCGCATCTTGGCCGATCGTGCCGTTGACATCGCTCGGGCTTCTGGGCTTGGCGTTGAAGTATTCGACAACGACAAGTTAGAAGTCATGGGTTGTGGTGGATTGCTCGGCGTGAACCGTGGTTCAACTGAGCCGGCCCGCATGGTCAAGTTGACGTACACGCCATCAGACCCACAGGGTCATCTTGTGATGGTTGGTAAGGGCGTTACCTACGACTCAGGCGGAATCAGTTTGAAGCCGAGCGACGGCATGCACGGCATGATGAAGATGGACATGTCGGGTGCAGCAGCAGTGTTGTCAGCCATGAGCACATTGAAGGCATTGCGTTGCCGCACCGCTGTAACTGGTTATTTGATGTGTACCGATAACCGGCCATCAGGAAGTGCGATGGCAATGGGTGATGTCTTGACTTTCCGCAACGGAAAAACATCAGAGATCTTGAATACTGATGCCGAAGGTCGTTTGATTTTGGCCGATGGATTGTCATTAGCGACCGAACTCAAGCCAGATGCCATCGTCGATATCGCGACGTTGACTGGCGCTTGCATGGCTGCTCTCGGAGCCAAAATCGCTGGTGTGCTTGGCACCAATCAAGCGTTCGTCGATCAAGTCAAGAGCGCTGCCGATAAGGCCGACGAGCCAGTGTGGCAGCTGCCGCTCGAGCGCAGTTACCGACGTTTGCTTGATTCAAATGTCGCCGACATGAAAAACATTGGCGGACCATACGGTGGCGCAATCACTGCGGCCTTGTTCTTGGCCGAATTCACTGGCGATGTGCCGTGGGCTCACCTGGATATCGCTGGACCGATGAATGTTGATGGAGATGATGGTTGGTTGAGCCGTGGTGCAACCGGATTCGGAACTCGACTACTCATCAACTTGGCCTTGGGCTTCACGAAGCCAAAGGCGAGTCGCTAACAATTCGTCCACCTGAATAGCCCTCGACCAGGGCCAGTTCTGGATCGGACTCAGCCCACTGCGCATGCGCTCGTTGTAGATGTTCGGGTAAACGAGCGAGTTGTTTCATGGCAAGTGGTGGAACAACTGAACGAATCGCCAGTCGATCGCCAACGGGTTGGGCCAACCCAAACATCACCAAGCGTTGCACCGCTCGAGCGAACGGATTGGCGCGACCCGATTCCCATCCGAGACCGAGACTGGCCGCAGTTGCAGCTAGATCGATGGCAAAGCCATCGGGATTATTGACAACAGTGACGGCGAGTCGACGTAACAGCCACGTTGCGGTTGGTCCGAGGGTGCTCAGCCAAAAGAGTTCGACATAATCGCCACACGCATCAAAGCCAACGCGTTCAACGATGGGGTCGCGCCAGGGAATAACAACGAGTTCATGGGTGACTCGATCGAGAACTGTGTTGTGTTTGGTATGTGCACTCATGGCGACCTTTCGCGGGTGGAATCTGCGTGATTGACAGCACAAATATGTGAGCGCAGATCGTTTAGATGTGGTGACGAGTGCGATACTTTTTGGACGAAAGTGGGAGGCAAAGATCGATGGCAATGTTGATCAATGACATCAATACACCCGAATTTGCTCTGGTGCGTCAATGGGTGACCGAAGCCCGACGCATCACAGTTTTGACTGGTGCAGGTATCTCGACTGCATCAGGGGTTCCAGACTTTCGTGGGCCTAATGGTATTTGGACCAAGAATCCGGCGGCCGAAAAATTCTCCAATATTGAGTCGTATGTGAACGACGAGAGTATTCGTATTGCTGGCTGGCAAGCATCTAGCGCGCGGAGATTGAATACGGTCGAACCAAATGTTGGACATCTTGCGCTGGTCGAACTTGAACGTCGCGGACAATTGCGCGGCCTTGCAACTCAAAACGTTGATGGACTACATCTTGTTGCTGGAAATTCGCCTGACCTTGTTCATGAAGTTCACGGCACGTGGCGATACACGCGTTGCATCAGTTGCCGCGACCGACTTCCAGTTGAAGACACCTTGCTGAGAGTAGATGCTGGTGAAGCCGACCCGCAATGTTTGAAATGCGGGGGACTCATGAAGCGCGATGTCATCTTGTTTGGCGAAGCGCTCGTGCCCGACGTGATTGCTCGAGCAATGGCTGCGGCTGACGAAGCTGATTTGGTGATGGCGATTGGGACGCAACTCAATGTCACGCCAGCAGCCAACGTGGTGACCCGCGGTAAGGCCTCTGGCGCCAAGGTCGTGATCATGAATAATCAGCCCACCGAACGCGATCGTTACGCCGACGCATTTCTCATGGGGGATATCACCGAGATGCTTCCAGCCCTTGTCGCAATTCCCGACTAATTAGGTAGGCTTTTGCCATGGCTACCTTCAGGGACTTACTTTCGGCCGCAAAAGCGGTCATCACCGAGGTCGATACGGCGTCGGCTCAGACTCAGATCTCCGCTGGTGGCGTGACGGTTCTGGACGTTCGTGAGCCCGACGAATACGCCGAAGGTGCCTTAGTCGGAGCCCTGCATATTCCTCGTGGTCACCTTGAAGCGCAAATCGAAGGCCGCATTCTTGATAAGGACGCGCCCGTCATTGTGTATTGCGCCGGGGGAGTTCGTAGTGCGTTTGCCGCCAAGACCTTGGCCGAACTTGGGGCGTTTGCCGCCAAGACCTTGGCCGAACTTGGGTACACCAATGTCTTGTCGATGGCCGGCGGATATGGCAAATGGAAAGACGAAGGTCGCGTCTGGAAATCGCCAGCATCGTTGACGCCCGAGCAGATGAATCGCTACAAGCGGCACCTATTGCTTCCTGAAGTTGGTGTTGAAGGTCAATCAAAACTGCTCGGAAGCAAAGTTTTAATGCTGGGTGCTGGTGGACTTGGTTCGCCTGCCGCTTTGTATCTCGCAGCCGCTGGTGTCGGAACAATCGGCATTGTCGATATGGATGATGTCGATGCCAGCAACTTGCAGCGCCAAATTTTGCACAACATCGATCGCATTGGTGATCGCAAAGTTGATTCAGCGAAGAAGACCATCAACTTGCTCAACCCCGATGTCAAAGTCATTACCTATGACACTCGACTCGCTGCTGAAAACATCATGGACATCATTGAGGGCTATGACGTCATCGTTGATGGTGCTGAC
>JBEDJE010000129.1:0-4831 GCA_041172985.1 Actinomycetota bacterium | reverse complement strand
TGTAAGAAGTGCCCGCCACCCACGATGGTGGTGTGCATTGATGTCTCAGCGCCCGGCACGGCTTTTCTAAAAGCCCACTCACCATTTTTTGACACTGGATCACTATCACTGAATGCACAAATGAATGGCTTGGTCCACTGCTTCAAGACATCCCAGGCTTTGATGTTGGCTTTCGATGATGGGTCATCGAGTGATGCCGGAACCAATGTCGGGAAGATTCGTGCTGCTGATTTGTATGACTCGTCGGGATACGGCGCGTCATAGGCAGCGAGAACTTCAGGAGCCAACGGCTTCTTCGCACAGCCGCCTTGAATGATTTGTGATGTGGGGAACGTCGGCGTCTCTTGGCTGAACTTGCGCCAGGCCATGAATGCTTCATTCGGTGCAGGGTCACCAGTTGGTAATCCACCATTGGCCAACACGATGCGCGCAAAGCGATCGGGAAAAGCAGTTGCCAAACGTAGACCGATCAAACTTCCCCAGTCTTGACACACCAATGTGAGGTTCTTGAGGTCGTTGGCAACAAGCCATTGACTCATCCACTCAACATGACGCTCGTATGTGAAATCAGATGTGAGGGTTGGCTTATCGCTACGACCAAACCCCACAAGGTCGGGAGCAATCACTCGATGTCCTGCACCAGTCAAGACGCGAGCAACCTTGCGATACAAGTAACTCCACGAAGGTTCGCCGTGGTCCGATGTCGACGTGAGCAACACGGATCACGGTTGCGTCATCGGCCGTGATGTTGGTGTAAACGGGTTCAAAGGCCCAGTCAGGGATATTGGCGAATGCAGAATCGGGCGTACGAAGCAGTTCCATAAAGTGACACTCTATATGACAGATTACGGGATCTCATAAGTGCTCGAGAGACGAGCCGGTCCCCCGCCACGCACCAAAAGTCGTCCATCTTGGACCAATTGGGTGAGATGCGACAGCACACTACGCGCGGCCGGGATATAGAGCTCGGGCGCAACGGCGGCATACATCTGACGCACCATCGGCGCGACCGTATTGACTCCCGCTGTCACCGATGCGACGACCTGAGCTTCGCGGCTGAGACGATGGTCGTAATACGCCTGCAAGAACGGTTGAGGATCTGTGACTGGCGAACCATGGGTCGGCCACAAAATCTTGTCATCGCGCCCTTGCAACTTTTTCACTGACGACAAATAGTCACGCATGTCGCCATCGGGAGGAGACACCACAGTGGTGCTCCAACCCATGATGTGATCGCCCGTGAACAAAGCTTTCTCTTCAGCAAGCGCGACACACATGTGGTTCGACGTGTGACCGGGTGTGTGCACGGCAATCAAGGTCCAGCCATCACCATGCGCGGCAACTTCACCGTCACCGACGCGTACATCGGGGTCAAATTCAAGATCGACTGATTCGCGCATTTCCATGTCGTCCGGATCAAGACCCGCAGCGCGAGCGATTTCGCGTTCTTTTTCTTTTTCTTCTTCGGTCTTTGGCGGAGGAGCTAATGACTCCATCACCTTGATGTCATCGTCATTGTCTAAAAGACCAACATCGCCATGGGGTTTCCACGCAACCGTCGGAGCGCCAGTCTCTTCTCGTAACCAAGCAGCTAAGCCGACGTGATCGCTATGGCAATGCGTAATGACAATGGCGCGAACTTTCAAACCTTCAATAGCGCGCAACAGCGCAGCCTTGTGTTCTGGTAAGTCTGGACCCGGATCAATGACAGCAACTTCAGAATCGTTGCCCACGATGTAGGTGCCCGTTCCGGTGAACGTGAACTTTGATGGATTACGAGCGATCACGCGTCGCACAAGAGGACTTACAACTTCAGCCTCGGCGTAGCGCAAGGGGTCGATCATTCCTGTAAAAGGAATACCAGCCATGTTGTCGCCCCCTTTCGTCGTTAACTCGCGCGGCTTAATCGCGCTAGTTCTCCGACAATACGCACTTCACCAACCCGAGAGCCGTGTCCAAGGATCGTTGATTCAAATGCATCGGGGCGAACCTGCGAAATATCGACACCCAGAGCTTGCAAGGCGGCCCGCATCAGTGGCGGTCGGGGGCGATTCGCACCGTCGGCAACTTTCAATGCAATGGCACGCCCATCGGGAAGCGCCGCAACAAAAACGCCCTCGGCGCCGTCTTTAGCCATGAGCCCCGGGATACCCCTCATCAACAAACTCACATCGCGATCTGGACCACCAACCATGTCGGGGAACGATGACATGGCTCGATGAATACGCAAACCCGCTTCGCCCGCTGCACCAATCGCCATGTTTCGAAACGAACGCGCCAAACCAATGAGTGACACCACATGGGCTGGTGCACCACAACCGTCAATACCAATACCTAAGACTGGATCTTCAGCAAGAGCGGGAATGCCATCGGTGATCGCTCGTTGCAACGGATGTTCAACATTGAGATAACCCTGAGTTGCCCAACCGGCGGCCACGCAAGTCGCAATCATGCCCGAGTGCTTGCCTGAACAGTTCTGCAGTAACGACGATCGCTGCACACCATTGCGCATCGCTTGCTCTGCTTCATTTTCGTCAAGGGGTAAATCGGGTGTATTTGCTAAGGCACTTTCGTCAAGGCTCACTGATTGCAAGATTCGTCGGGCACCGTCAAGGTGCATTGAACGTCCGTCATGACTTGCACAAACCAAGGCCAATAACTCATCGGGAAGATCCAGTCCTGCTTGCACCATCGCATACGCCTGTAACGGCTTCGTGCTTGATCGCGGAAAAATGCCGACGCTCGGGTTGCCCATCGCAAAAGCAACTGTTCCGTCTTGATTTAAAGCAACAACGGCAGCGTGATGAACAGATTCCAAAACATCGCTGCGATATGTCACTGCTAAGGGGACATATGACGACACCACTGAATCGCTCACTTGCGACGACCTCGTCGGCGAATCCGCTGTTTGCTCTTTTCTTGAACTTCCACGAGTTCGTTTTCAATGAGTTCGTGACGCTCACCCGACGCGCTAGCGAGTGCCACCGCCATTGCAGCGACTGGCAAGCCAAGAATTGCACCGACCGGGCCAAGTAATGCACCACCAGCAATCGCGGAACCAAATGAAATCGCTGGGTGAATCTCCATCGTTCGCGCCGTGATACGTGGTGAGATGAAGAAGTTTTCGATCTGTTGATACATGATCACCACGATGATGACAGCGAGCGCTTTCCAAGGGGAATCAATAAATGTAATCAGTACCGGCAAGACACCGGCGATGTATGTGCCAACCACGGGAATGAACTGCGAAATTAATCCGACCCAAAGTGCAAGTGCAACCGGCGCGGCTGTCCCCAATGATTGGAAAGCAATCCAGTGGACGAATGCCGAAGCAACTGCCAATAACGCGCGGCTATAGATATAGCCACCCGTCTTTTCGATGGCTAGATCCCAAGTATCAAGAACTCTCTTTTGTCGAGCTTCATCTAAACGACTACAAATTGAGCGACGAAGGCGCGGCCCGTCAGCAACCAAGTAGAACGTAAAGAGCATCACCGAGAAAGCTTGAAGCAACAATCCCAAAGCAGCCACTGACAGTTGAAAGGCTTCACCTTGTTGCCCTTTGATGAACTCTTGCACTGGTCCGTCGGGATCTTGAATGCTGTCATTGACTTTTTGCGGATTGATATTGGTCGAGAAATTGTCGTTCAAGAAATTCACCGTGCGACTGACATATCGCTCAGAATTCTGCAATAGATCGGCGACTTGAGTTCCGACCAATGTTCCGATCGCCGCCACAAAAATCAGAACTCCGACCATCAGACCTAAGAGGATCACAATGGTCGCCCGACCGCGTCGCCAGCCCCTCTTTGCCAACTTCGTGGTACCCGGCTCAATTGCCAGGGATAAAAAGAGCGACACTAAGAGCAAGATCAAAAACGAGAACAATCGGTCGTAGGCGTAACGAATCAGGATTGTGCCTAGAAACCCGAGCCAGAAGACGATGATCGCTTTCCAGACCCAGCGTGGCAACTTGTTGGAATTGGGATCAATTGGGGGCGTGATCGGCAATTGGTCAGACATGTGACGAGCGTACTCAGCCTGTGTAGACATGTCAGCGCAAACCGTGCCACGATCTAAGGATGTCCGAGATTCTTGAACCCGTTCGTCGCATTGTCGCTGACGCAGTGAGATCACGTGTCGTCGGGCCAAACGCCGACAATCGTGCGCAAGAACTTTTCGAGGCCCCCGGCGAACGCTGGTTTGCCGAAGACCGACCGATCCGCATTATTCATGCCGACTCGTGCATGTTCATCGGTGGCCTACGCGCCTTATTGTTTCAATCGCTCCAACCGCTGGCCATGGCCGGCGTCGCATCTCACAGTGATTACAAAGCCGACCCGTGGGGACGCCTGCAACGCACTGCTGACTTTTTGGCCGCAACAACGTTTGGCCCAGCCACAGAAGCACAACGTGCCATCGACATGGTCAAGCGTGTTCACACCCGCGTCGTGGGCACTGCCGATGACGGCCGTCCTTACAGCGCCAATGATCCACATTTATTGAAGTGGGTTCATATTGCTGAAGTCGATTCGTTTCTGGCGGCACATGCCAAATTTGGTGAAATTGAACTCTCCCCCGAGCAACGCGATGGTTATGTGCTTGACATGTCGCGCATTGCACTAGCACTTGGCGTGATCGACCCTCCGACGACTGTCGCCGAACTCGCTGATCAGATCGCGTCCTATCGACCCGAACTTCGCACATCAGCGCCGGCACGTGATGCAGCGCGCTATTTACTGCTCACTCCTCCGTTACCGATTTATCAACGTCCCATCTACGGGCTGCTTGGTGCCGCTGCGGTTTCACTCATGCCGTTGTGGACACGTTT
>JBEDJE010000128.1:0-4173 GCA_041172985.1 Actinomycetota bacterium | reverse complement strand
GTGGAGGCCCACGTGAGGCCGCCCCCGAAAACAACCATGAGGATGGTTTCGCCGCGCTGCATGCGTCCGGTCCGAGCGGCCTCGTCCAGAGCGATTGCGACGGCGGCGGCGGAAAGGACGCACACTGAACAAGAGAACGCCCAAGATCGCGCCAGCGATGGGAAGAAGTCGCTTCAACATTGCGCCGCCAGCAACTGACTGCAGGTTCAAGGGTTCGGCGGCAGGTCCTTCGATCTTGCGAATCTTGGGTTCTTCCTGTGATGCATCGGTGACTTTGCCAGCTGCTGGGGCTTTGGTCGTTGAAGACTTGGCCGATGGTGCATCAGTGACAGGAGCGCTTGCTGATGGGGCAGGTGCACCACCTTCGCGGTCGATCAATGCATTCAGGTTGTCGGCAAATTGAGCAATGAGCTTTTCGCTGATGTCGGCAAGCGCGCCGCGCCCGAATTGTGCGACCTTGCCAGTGATCGCGAGGTCAGTCACAACGTTGACTGAAGTGCTTGTTGGTGTGATGGGTGTGAGTTGGGCAGTGATCGTGGCCGATGCATTGCCCTTGCCGCCGATGTCGCGACCAGAGGCTTTGAGGTGAGCACGAAAGTTCACGGTGTCGAGTTCAACGAATTGAGCTTCGCCTTTGAACTGAGCCACGATGGGTCCAACTTTGATCTTGACTCCACCTTTGAAGACATCGCCATGAACTTCATGGAGTTCAGCACCGGCCAAACACGGAGCGATGCGCTCGAGGTCGGTGAGAACAACCCACGTTTCGGCGATGGGTTGGTTGACGGTGAAAGTGTGGTTTAGGTCCATTGCGCAAGGTCCTCCTGCGTGTCGATGTCGGCCGCGGAACCAGGGCAATCTACTTGCGAAACCAGCTCGGGACGCAGGCGGATGAGTTCTCGTGCCCCGGAATCGCCATTTTGGGGGAGAAGTGGCCACACGGTCTGGTCGATTCGGACGGGGTTGCCAGGCCGTCCGTTGTACGTAGCGACGGCGATTGGGGTGGTCGCACCAGCAACTCGTTGCCACGCACTGCTCGTCACGAAGGGTTGATCGGCCAGGCCGATCACGGCAGCGGTGGCCTGAAGTCGTTGGGCTTCGCCAATGCCCATGGCAATTGAACCAGCCTGACCGTCGGCCCAGCGGCTGTTATGGGCGACGACGATGGTGCGGTGGATCAGCATTGAGGCAGGGATTTCGGCGGCGCCGGTGACGACAATGACATGGCTGAACCCAGCGCTGAGGGCATGAGTGAGCGAGGTTTCGAAGATTGTCAGGTTCGAAGCACCAGGCAGCATCGTGAGCAATTTGTGCTCGTTGCCCAGAAACCGCGAGCCCGCCCCAGCGGCCAAAAGGATGGCCACAGTGTTCAGCGGTGGGGTCTGTGACTCATGTTCTGAGGAAATATCCACGTCGCTATCTTGCCTCATGACCAGCACTTTCGTCAGAAAATCACTGATTTTCTCAGGCAAATATGTCAGGGGCGCAACAAATATGACAGTTGTGTTGCGATATCGTGTCAAAAATCCTTCGGGCACCTGATTCGAGTTGAGATATGAACGATTCACACACGAAAAACTTTGGGCGTCGATTCATCGCCGTCGTCGGCAGTGTTGTTGCGCTCGTCTCCTTGGTGAGCATGGCAGCACCAGTTGCTGTGTCAGGCGTGGCGGCCCAAAAAGTTGTCGGCCAGAATCCATCAGCGGTCATCATTCCCGATATTGACCCTTTGGCGTTTGCGGCCAATCAAGCGTTGGAGCAACTTCGTGACGACCTCGTTCGATTTGATGGTTCGGCCGAAATCACTCACTCGTTCATCCGCCTGCGTCGTGCGACAGCTGAGCAAGTTGCTGACCGCTTGGATCTTGATCCCGACGAATTAGAAGCCGCTTGGGCTGACTCGGATATCAATCATCAAACGGCGTTGCTGGCGGCCTTGACTCAAGTGGGTACTCCGTACAAACGTTTCACCATGAAGCCAGGTATCGGGTTCGACTGCTCGGGCTTGACATCATTTGCTTGGAGTCAAGCGGGTTTCAGTATTCCGCGTAATTCAACCCAGCAGATTCGAGCCGCTGATCCTCGGACACCTGACACTGCACAAGCCGGAGACCTTTTGCGCTATCCAGGTCACGTCATGATGTGGCTAGGTGTTGGTCAAGCAGTGATTCACTCACCACGACCACGCCAGTTCGTTGAAGTCAAAATTCTTGCTCCGCGTTCAATGAAACGCAGCACCTTTGGCGATCCAACTGAGTGATTGCTTTTAAGCCGAGAATTGATCGGCTGATGTTGTCGCAGTGAAGGACAGTGCCTTGATCGCAAGATCGGCGGTATCTAATGAAGCGACTACTCCGAGATCGGTGAATGCGCAATAGGTCTTTGACTGAGTGGCGCCGTTACTGTCAACCACGGGGATAGCGCTACACGTTGCGTTATTTTCAATGATGACTTCATTTGAAGCAACGGCAGAGCCAACAGCAACCCGAGCGTCCTGTTGCATGCGCTCAATCGTTGCTCTCTTGAAAATTGTGGAAACCAATTGGCGATCAGAAACTCGGGACTCATCGATTCCCGGTGCGCACTCGGCGGTGATTGTCGAGCAAGTCAAAGTAGTGCCGTCCGCTGAATAGATGTATCTAACTTCGGCGATAGTGATACTTGTTCCAAATGAGGGGTCAACGGCAAGCGTTGCAGCGGTAAATAGGTTGCCAAATTTGGTGACTACTTCGTAGGTGATGGTGAAATTACTGACTGGAGTCGAATCCAAAATGGCAACGACTTCTTGAATGGCGGTATCGGACACCGCAGGAACGGTTTCTCCAGGCATCAAAGTTGGTCGTTCTCCAGTAAAGCAAGCGCTGAGCACCAGAGCACCGATACTGGTAATTGCTAGAAACTTGACGAATCGATGTGAAGTCACGCACGAAGCCTAGGGTCAAAGTTCGAATGAAACCTGAACCGAAATTGTTTTAGGGGCGACTTGGTCTCGTAGCGTGAGGGTCGTGATTGAACTTGACGCATCCACAGTGCTGTTGCAATGGGCGGTTGGTGGCATGTTGGGTTGTTGGTTCACAACTCGACACCGCGAGGTTGGCCTTGGATACGGCTGGTTGTTGCGTGGAACATATGTCTTGATGGCCGTGGCCACCGCCTATATCGGCTTTGCCTCAAGCTCAACGTCGGCTGCGGAAACTATTCGCGATATCGGAGCGATCATCGTCGCAGTTGCAATCGTTGTTGGTCTGGCGCAAAGTATCGCCCGACGTAAAGCAGGCGTGAGTGGCTACGTCGATGAACATGATCGACGATCTCAGCGGGTTGCAGAGATGACTGGTATCGACCGCGATCAATCAGAAAGAGAAGTTGCGCTCGGTCAAGAATTCAACCCGCTGCTTGATCTAGTGCCAGTTGTCTTTGGCGTCATCGCACTCATTGCGGCTGGCGTGTCAGATGGTGGCAATGACGCTTTGGCGATCATTCGAACGATTGTTGGCGCAGCGTTCTTGGGATTTGTTTCCGACGCGATGTTGCTCGGTCATTGGTATTTGGTGCAGCCTGGTCTTCCTCGTCGTCACGTGAACGACATTGTGCGAACCTTCTTGGTGATTTGGCCCCTTGAAGTCATTGTGATGTTGATCCCCACTGGCATGTTCAGCGTTTTTTCCGGATCAGTCGACGACGGATGGAACGGTCAACTCGGTTGGTTCTGGGCCGCATGTGCAGTGACAACCGGTGTACTGAGCGTTGTCACATTAAAGGCTCTTGAAGAGCGGGCCTATTCAGCGGTCATGGCCGCGACGGGTCTGATGTATCTCGCAATTCTGACGGCGTTTGGCACTGACCTCGTCGCCCGCGCTGTGCTTGCTGGCTAGTGAAGTAGATCTGAGTTGTTCACGGGTCGATGACCCACGAATTGATGGCGTAACTCTTATCTGCGTGCACTTCAATGATTGCAGTTGAAACTGCGTGACGTGTGCCGTTAGTAGTTGAAACTGCCAGGCGAACTTTTCGCTGAATGGTCTGGCTCACGACGCCAACTTTGTACGAAGTGATTCCCTTGCTTGGAGCAAGAGACAGGGCCAGTTGAAGTTTTGTTGAGACAACTCCACCAGACATTCCGAATTCATAAGACGATGTTGTGCTTGTGACGCGTACGCCAGTGTTGGGCAC
>JBEDJE010000127.1:0-4174 GCA_041172985.1 Actinomycetota bacterium | reverse complement strand
TTGTTCGGGCGATTAGATCATGGTCTTGATCTCGCGCAGCATTTCGTGCACGAAAATCGTATTCGCCAGGCGGCATCGTCATTAGGTGCCGCGCAGTACTGCATTAACGAGGCGGTGGCCTATGCCAACTCGCGCGTCACGTGGGGAAAGAAATTGTCGAGTAATCAAGGAATCCAATTCCCATTGATTGAGCTACACACTGAAGCTGCCATGTTGCGTCAACTCATTCGTTACACCGCTTCATTGATGGACAATTCAGTGAAGAGTGATCGACCTGACGTTGAAGGCTTCATGGAGTTCACTCACCTCGTGGCGATGTGCAATTACCGCGCCAACCGTTTGGTCTGTGATGCGGCTGATCGAGCAATGCAGACGTGCGGGGGAGTCGGCTACAGCCGACATATGCCTTTCGAGCACATCTATCGACACCACCGCCGCTACCGAATCACCGAAGGTGCCGAAGAAATCCAGATGCGTAAGGTCGGCCAGCATCTCTTTGGCTTTGGTCGCAAATAAACCTTGCGACAGCCCAAACGGATCGGGTTAATTCTCGAGAATTGTTGCTGTGTCAATTGATGCGACAAAGACGGTTGATCCGATATCGGCTAAGTCGGAGATCGGCAATCGAGCGGTCACGATTTCACCAGTGGCGAGCCTGATCCCGAGAGTTCCGTCGTGACCGAAGTAGGACCGTGATTCGACGACACCAGCATGTCCATGTTGAGGATCGTGAGCAAGTCGAATGTGCTCTGGTCGCACTAGTGCAATGACTCGTTGTAATGATGAGGAGCACGGCGACGAGCCAATTGCATGGAATGCCCGTCCCTTGTCAACAATGGCCGAAAGCAAATTTGCGTCACCGATAAACCTGGCAACGTGCGCCGACCGAGGATTCTCGTAGATCTCTTGAGGTGAGCCAAACTGCGCCACGGTGCCATCGAGCAGCACAACCACTTTGTCAGAGATTGACATGGCTTCTTCTTGGTCGTGCGTGACGATGATGGCAGTCGATTCGGTTTTCCTGATGATCGCTGTTACCTCGTCACGCATTGACGAACGCATATTGGCATCGAGTGCAGAAAATGGTTCGTCGAGCAAAATCAACCGAGGACTCGGAGCGAGGGCGCGAGCCAGCGAAACTCGCTGTTGTTGACCACCAGATAATTGGGCGGGCCGACTGCTGCGCTGTGAAGTCATGCCAATCAAGGTAAGCATTTCGTCGACTCGCCCATGTTGATGACGTGGTAATCCGAAGGCGATGTTTTCTTCGACGGTGAGATGCGGAAAGAGTGCGCCATCTTGTGGGACGATTCCGACACCACGCTTTTCTGGCGGGAGGTGAACGTCAACAGATGAAACGATCTTGCCGTGCAGTGAAAGAGTTCCTGATGTGGGGCGGTCAAAGCCCGCGATCAGTCGTAGCAAAGTTGTTTTACCTTCGCCTGAAGGTCCGAGAATTGCTGTGATTGCTTTTTCTGGAACTTCAAAAGAGATATCAGTCAAAACTTGCTGGCGACGAAACGCTTTACACACTGATTCAACTGACAGGATGCTCGTGCTTGTCACTTAGAGCCTCCTAGAAGCGATTGCGGTCGGGATTGATACAAAAACAATGATTGCTAAAGCGTAGGGACCTGCGCCGGCATAGTCCGATACCGAGGTGTAGGTCCAGAGTCGTGTCGCCAGTGTCTCTGAACCAGTTGGCCGCAACAACATGGTGGCCGGAAGTTCTTTCATGCCTGCGAGCATGACAAGTGCTCCAGCAGATAAAAGCCCAGGTGCAAGAAGTGGAAGTGTCACTCGCCGGACAATGGCCCATTGGCTGAGCTTGAGTGAACGTGAAACTTCATCTAAGGAATCGGGGATTTGTTCGGCTGCGGAACGAATTGAGCCGACTGCTACCGGCAAGAAAAGTGCGACGTAAGCAATCACGAGAAGTGGAGTGCGTAAATAAATTGGCTCAAGTAATCGAACTCCAAGAAACACCATCGAGATGGCGATGACGATTCCGGGCAAGGCATGCGTGACGTATGTTGACTGCTCGAGCAAAGTAGTCGAGCGACTGGGGTAACGACCCGCCAAGATTCCGATCGGTAACGCCAGCTGGATTGTTGCCAGAGCAGCGAGACCTGAAAAGAACACAGAGTGCCAAAGTGCAGTAGCGATATCAGCCATGCTGTCCTCGCTTCCGTAACGGTAGACCCACGTCACTACCCGCCAAATCGGAAACGCCAGAGCGAAGATAATGATGGTGCTGAGATACGCAATCGCAACTGGCTTGATGGAAACGCGGTGTCGCGGGTTGGCGTCAACTGATCGCGCGGACAAGTGGGATTCGTTCTGACCGCGAAGGATCTTTTCGCCGAACAAGAGAACGAGAGCGATGAGTACCAAAACAATGGCGAGAATCGCCGCGCGGCTTGGATTGAATCCGGAGCGATACGAACTGTAAATAACCCACGTGAACGCGTCGTATCGCATCGTTGCGACTGCACCGAAGTCGCTGAGTACGTATAGGGCGACAAGTAGTGCGCCAGTTGCGATTGATCCACGAACTTGGCGAGCTGCCAAAAGAATGAGTTGCAGCGATCGTCCTCGTCCGTGAATCACCGCGATCTCTTCGATAGCGGGGTTGAGTCGACTCAACGCTGCACATACGGGAAGAAAAACATACGGATAAGTCACCAAAGTGAGGACGACAAAGGCCCCTGTGAATCCGGCCATTGATGGTCGCCAACTGATCCAGGCAAAGGCCGCCAGATAACTAGGTATGGCTAGAGGCAGGGCCAGCAACACTCGCCACCCTGAGCGAAAAGGAATGTCACCGCGGGTGACGAGCCAAGCCGCGGGAACAGAAATTAAGACGGACGCGATACTGACACTTGCGGCAAGGAAAAGACTGCGGACGACCAGTTCAATTGTTCGTTGCTGCCAGATTTCATCCCAAACAAAGTCCAGTCCTCGATCGGATGCGATGTCAAAGAGGTAAGCCAGCGGTGCAATTGAAGTGAGTGCTGCCAATAGCCCAGGTAAAACCAGCGCTAGTGGCGGCCGCGTCATTCGTATTGAGGTCACAAGTTTGGATTGCCTTTACAGCGACAATAAGCCGATGTCGTTCAAGAGTTCTTGAGTTTCGGCGATGCTCTTGAGATCTGAAAGATCGATGCTCGGTGGATCAAGTTCGGCCAGCGTTGGTAATCCGTCAAATGGAGCAATGCCATCGACGAGGGGATACTCAAAAGACTTCTCAACAAAGAATTTCTGCGCAGTATCTGAAACGAGGTAACTCGCGAGACATTGAGAACCAGTGGGATTATCGCTGTTCTCTAATGCTCCAATACCGGCAACGTTCACGAGCCCACCAATGTCTCCCGGTAAGTACTGGTTCTGAGCGACGACGTTCTCTTCACCTTCGGCAGCAATCTTTTCGTAGAGGTAGTAGTGATTCACCAGACCAAGTGCAACTTCGCCAGAGTTGACGGCGTCGCGAACTGCGCCATTCTTTTCGTAGGCAACTGGGTTGTTGGCAGCGAATGCTTCGAGCCACTCACGAGCATCATCCTCGCCTCGCACAACTCGCAGTGCGGTGACAAATGATTGCCAACTGGCGTTCGTCGGAGCGAAAGCAATCTTTCCGTTCCACTGAGGATCAACTAATTCATCAATCGAAGTGGGTGGCGTAGAAACGAGAGTTGGGTTGAACACGACGACTCGGGCTCGGCCACTGGTGCCAACCCAAGTGTTTGTCTCAGAGCGGTACTTCGCAGCGACTCGGTTGAGTACTGCATCTTCGAGCTCTACAAAAAGGCCAGCCTCTGATACTGCTCCAAGGGCTCCGGCATCTTGCGAGAAAAACACATCAGCTGGCGTGGCGTTACCTTCGGTCAATATTTGGCCGGCTAATTCTCCGCTATCGCCGTAGCGAACCTCGACGTCAATACCGGTGTCACTGGTGAACTGGGTGTACAAATCGGCGACGAGCTTCTCGCTGCGACCCGAGTAAACGGTCAGTGAACCACTTGCTGTTTCGCACGGATCTTTGGCAACTGGAGCAACCGTCGAGACATCGGAAGTGGCGGTGGTCGCTGCTGGCTGGGTGTTTTCTGAAGTCTCTGACCCACCACAAGCCGCAATTGAGAACAGGCTCAAAGTTGCCAGGCTGGCCACCAGAATC
>JBEDJE010000126.1:0-4181 GCA_041172985.1 Actinomycetota bacterium | reverse complement strand
AAGCCCCCGGATTGGCATTGCTGCACATTGCGTACGAACGACTCGTCACCGCAATTCACAACGAAGGCACAATCGAGAATTACCGCACCATGGGACGGCGTTTAGGTCGACTGCTGTATGAGGGTCGTTGGTTTGACCCGCAGAGCCTCATGTTGCGAGAACCGATCATGCGTTGGGTTGGTTCGGCGATTACTGGCGAAGTCACGTTGCGTTTGCGCCGTGGCGATGATTACACGGTGCTCGATACAACTGGCCCACATCTCACCTATTCACCCGAGCGCTTAAGTATGGAGCGAGTTGAGGATCAGCCGTTTGGACCGCTTGATCGAATCGGACAGTTGACGATGCGCAACCTCGACATTGAGGACAGTCGGAGCAAGCTTGAGATTTACCGTGAGGCCGGAACTTTGGCCCCCGGCACCAACCTCCTCGAACTCGAATAGCCCCATTTTCCCCACTCTGTACTTTTGGTTCCAACTGTCGGAACCAAAAGTACAGAGTGGCGAGTTAGTTCCGGTTTTGGAGGCGGGAGACGAGGCCGGCGATGAGCAAAGCCCGACTCGGCATCTGACTCACATCGACCCACTCGTGATCCGCATGAGCACCGCCACCCACAGCGCCTAAACCATCCAACGTCGCTACTCCGGCAGCCGCCGTAAAGTTTCCGTCCGATCCCCCACCGACTGCGACTCCTTCAATGTCGGGCAGGCCAATCTCGCGAGCGACTTCTACAGCCATCGGGAACAACCAAGTTGACGCAGTCGGAGGCATCGGTGGGCGATTAAAGCCACCTTTGATTTCGAGACGAGCCTCGGGATTCTCAACCGTCAGCGAATTCATTAATGCATCAACACGTTCACGCTCAACTGCTTCAACAACGCGAACATCAATTGAAATCTTCGCCAGTGCTGGCACCACATTGTCGGCTGTTCCAACAATCGCAACTGTCGGCGTCACTGTTGTTCCTAGTTCTGCGTTTCCAAAAGTATTGATGCGCAAAATCTGTGCTGATGCTTCGACAAGAGCGTTGACACCTTTTTCTGGTTCAAGACCAGCATGTGAAGCGCGTCCAAGTACATGCAACTCAAATGTTCCTGTTCCTTTACGAGCCGTTTTCAAAGCCCCACCATCGGCGCTGGGCTCGAGAACTAAAACTGCACCACAAGCTTTGGCGCGTTCAACAATGAGATCGCGCGAATGGACCGACCCAACTTCTTCGTCTGAGGTAATCAAGATCTCCACACCCGACTTGTCAGCAAGCGCGGCCACTCCGTGAATTGCTTGCACAATGCCGGCTTTCATATCGAAGATTCCGGGGCCAGTTGCCTTGTCGCCATCCACCGTAAAGGGGCGCGCCGCGAGAGCGCCTTTAGGGAAAACCGTGTCGTGGTGACCAACAATCAAAACTTTTGGAGTTCCGCCACCCACCCAATGCACATGAGGGCCAGCGATACAATCAACAATCGTTGCTGATGAACCTAAGCGCTGCTCCATTATTGAAGCCAACTCACGAGCGCTCTGCGACAGAGCCGCAATGTCTAACGATGGCGACTCAATTTCAACAAGCCGGCCAACATCGCCAATCATGGTCTCTCGGTCTGGGGTCGCGATGTTTTCTGATGCCACGACACCATTGTGCCCGATATCGAGGCTCTAAGGTCGAATGAGTTACCTGAGGGGGGAACCAATGTCACTTATTTCTCGTCGTTTTTTCGCTTCAACCGTCGCCTTCGCCGCGGTTATCTCGCTCGTTGCGTGCTCGAGCGACAGCGATTCAACATCTACCGAAGCGCCGACCACTCTTGCGCCACTTCCATTAGCGACCTACACAGTTCGCCCGGGCGCACATCAAATCGCCGTCATTGACGCCGAGCCTGGCACCGATCTTCAGATTCAAGCCGAGGACGGAACCGTCGCCGCCGAAGGAACGACCGATGAGCAGGGTTCATTCTTGGCTCGCAACCTCGAAGTCGGCTTGTACAAAGTCGTCAATGCCGACCTGTCAGCCGCCAGTGCTGAAGTTGTCGTTTACGACGCAACTTTCATTCCCGACCAAAGCTTCTATAGCGACCAAGAACTTCCGGCACCTGGTTTCGGATACCTCACGGCTCGCGACGGCACAACACTTTCAATCAATGTTTTGTTGCCTGGCAATGTTGAAGATGGCCCGTACCCCACCGTTGTCGAATACTCGGGCTATGCACCAAGCAACCCCAACGACACCACGTTCGGTCAACTATTCACGACACTCGGCTACGCCTACGTCGCAGTCAACATGCGTGGCACGGGATGCTCGGGCGGTTCGTTCCGTTACTTCGAAGAATCTCAATCACTCGATGGCTACGACGCCATTGAAGCAATCGCCGCACAACCATGGGTACTCGATAACGAAGTCGGCATGGTCGGCATTAGTTACCCCGGTATCAGCCAACTTTTCGTAGCTGCAACACAACCGCCGAGCCTCGCTGCAATCACGCCGCTCTCAGTCATCGACGACAGCGCTCGAAGCACATTGCGTCCGGGCGGAATTTTGAACACCGGATTCGCAGTGAGGTGGACGAAAGAACGCATGGACAGTGCCGCTGTCTATGGCCAAGCATGGTCAAAAGAGATGGCAGATTCTGGCGACACAATTTGTGCCGACAATCAAAAATTGCGTCTACAAAACCCTGATCTCATTACCGAAATCAATGAGACCGAGTTCTACGAACCTTCAGTTGCTGACATCATCAACCCATCAATGTTTGTTGACAAAATCAATGTTCCAGTTTTCTTGGCAGGGGCCTGGCAAGACGAACAAACCGGCGGGCACTTCCCCGCATTCATCGACAAGTTCACGGGTGCTCCGCACATGTACACCACTTTGGTCAACGGTCTGCATACCGAATCACTCGGGCCGGCTGTGTTCCCCCGCTACGCCGAGTTTTTGAGTTTGTATGTCGCCAAGAAGACTCCCGATCTGACTGCAGCGAGCATCATCGCCACAGTTCTTACCCCGGGCATTTTCGGAGTAGTGACACCAATCGTGCAAGAAAATCGCTTCGCCGGAATGACCTTCGAAGAAGCGCTCGAGATTTTCGAAAGCGAACCCTCGGTACGCATCCTCTTTGAAGAAGGCGCCGCAGATGGTCAAGCACCAGGCACACCGCTCAACCGTTGGCGTGCCGATTTCTCGGCGTGGCCAATTCCCGAAGCAAAAGCAGTTCGCTACAACTTGGGCGATAACGGAACCCTCGGCACCGATGTCGCTCAGACCAGTAGTACTGACTACACCGCTGATCCATCGGCAACTCCTGAGACATTCTTCGGAGGCGAAGGAAGTATTTGGGATGCCAATATCAAATGGAACTGGGTGCGCAACCCCGAAGGCACCGCTGCGGTTTTCACCACGGCAGCACTCGCTGAAGACACCGTGATCGTTGGACCGGGTTCGGCCGATCTCTGGATTTCAACAGAAGCCGCCGACACTGACCTCGAAGTCACCATCAGCGAAATTCGCCCCGACGGTTCAGAGACCTATGTTCAAAGTGGTTGGCTCCGTGCCAGCCTCCGTGCGCTCAACGAGTCGGCCAGTACCGAACTTCGTCCCGTGCATGACTTCTTTGAATCAGACCTCATGTCAGTGACACCCGGCGAACCATTCCTCGCACGAGTCGAAATTTTCCCCGTTGCTCACCCGTTCCGAGCAGGATCAAAAATTCGTATCACCATTGACACACCAGGTGGCAACCGTGGCGAATGGAAGTTTGCAACTCTCAATGCTGGTGAAAAGGTGACGATTCTGCACGATGCCGAACACCCATCATCCATTGCACTTTCGATTGTGCCTGGTCTGAAAGTCCCACCTGGCGTTGCAGCATGCGGTTCGTTGCGCGGCCAGCCGTGTCGCGCGAACTGACCAACTGTTTCAACCAATCAGCAAGTATTTATTGATTTTGTCAGTCAGCAATGACTGACAAAATCAATAACACTTCACCGCTGTCATGCGACTCAAGTTCAAAGTCGCCCACCTTGTCGGCAACGAATTCAAATGTCACGTCATCACCTGAAAGTTCGATGTCATATCCGTGAAGGTGAAATTCGTCTTCGACTTCAGCGATCACATGAATCGTGACTGGTGTTCCTAAAACAACCGATGCCTCCTCGGGAACTCCAGAATCGGCATCAAGATCAATCGTGAC
>JBEDJE010000125.1:0-4198 GCA_041172985.1 Actinomycetota bacterium | reverse complement strand
GCATTGATCGAATCGCAAAATCGTCGACAACAATCGTGTCAATTGCGTTTGCTCTCACGTTGGCTTTTTCACTCTTGGCCAATCAAGCAAAACTTGCGTTCATCATTGGTGCCTTCATGGCGGGCCTTGCCGTTGGACGAAGCCCTCAACATGAGCGCATCGCCGAAGGGCTCAATCCGCTTGGACATATTTTCATTCCAGTCTTTTTTGCAAGCATCGGCATTAACGCCGACCTTGAAGCGATGTTCCAACCCAGTGTTCTGGCCCTCGCATCAGTGCTCACCGTCGTAGCAATCATTGGCAAACTGGTTGCAGGGCTCGGTATTGGTCGTTCTGGCGGCGACAAGTTGCTCATCGGCATTGGCATGATGCCACGCGGCGAAGTCGGACTGATCTTTGCGTCAATTGGCTTGTCAAAAGGAGTTCTTGATAACGAGCTCTACGGCGCGCTTCTGTTGATGGTCCTCGTGACGACACTGATCACTCCACCCTTGCTTCGTTTGAAAATCGCCAAACGAACAGACTTGAAGATGCCGTCACAAGTTGAAGTTTGGACGTCGGTCGACACTTCACATCTCTTTGATGAATTGCTCAATAATGACGCCGACGAATGGTGGCGCATTCTTGATCGTCGCAATGTTGAGTTGCGAATTCCAGAGATCGGTGTTGCAATGAAACGTCATCGCGCCGAACCTGACTTTGCTGATCAAGGGTTAAACGGACACTTGCATTCGCTGCACACTTTGAAATTACATCTTGATGACCCACGACGTGACCCGATGTTGAGTCGAGCCCTCGACCGTATCGGTCTTGTCGAGATCGTTGCTTTGGCATGTTTCATTGACTCGTTAATTGATAACGGTCATGACGCAGTTGGTGTGGTCACCACGATGATGCCCGAGTCAACGGATGACATCATGCACATCTTGTCGCTCAGCGAATCAATGAAAAATGCAGTGAAGGGTCCCGATCCTTCAATCCCAGCTGAACTTTTGGTCGGAGACACCTACATCACTCTGTCGGCCTATGTTGTCGCGGCGCTCACAGCTTCTGAATATCACCGAGCAGCTCTTGACGTAGCTGTCGACGGTCTCCTCTAGTTCGTCTCGTCTAACACGACCCGCCGAACACAGCGCTCACACTGCCGTAACAATTCACGGACACTCGAGAAACATCAACCTCCTAGGTTCCTACCAGCGCAAGCGGTTCTGACAACGTCGTCAAGCCCCCGAAGTCACTTCGGGCGTTACGCCCGTCAATGGCGACGTGCATCCCCTGCCAGAAACCACTATCTCCTGAGGAGGACTCATGCTCACCCAATCAAGGGCGACTGTCGAAAACTACGACAGCTCGACCGATTTCTTTCCCGATATGACTCGCAAGCGAATGCCGTTATTCAAACGGCTGTTGATTGCGTTGACCATTTCTTCTGGAGCGCTTGTTGCGACCGGAAGTATTGCACTTGCCGCCGAAGGTGACTTCGACGCTGAGGGCGCCATCACATCGTTGGCTACTGCCACGAACTTGCTCTGGGTGATCATCGGTGCTTCGCTCGTGATCTTCATGCAGGCCGGTTTTGCACTGGTTGAAACAGGCTTTTGTCGTGCCAAGCATGCAGCACATGTCATGACCACAAACTTTGCCATTTTCGGCCTGGGATTCATCGGCTTTTTCTTTGTCGGTTTTCCCTTGGCCTTCGGCGGATTTAGCTACGGCGCGTTTGGTCTCGATGCACCCATCGGCGGACCACTTCTTGGTAGCGGCGAATGGGTGTTCTTATTCAAGGGTGGTTGGGCATTATCAGGTGGCGGCATCACGCCAGCACTGCTCGGTTTCTTCTTGTACATGGTTGCCTTCATGGACACCGTTGCCACTATTCCAACTGGCTCAATGGCCGAACGTTGGAAGTGGGGCAGCTTCGTGACATGGGGCTTCTTCTGTGGAGCTATCTACTACCCATTGTTCGCCGCATGGACATGGGGTGGCGGCTGGTTGTCGCAGACCTGGAGCAGTATGAACCTCGGTGCTGGTTACGTTGACTTTGCCGGATCGGGTGTTGTCCACTCTGTCGGAGGCGTTGCCGCATTCGCTGGTGCCAAAGTCCTTGGTGCTCGTATCGGCAAATTCGATAAAGATGGCAACCCACGAGCAATGCCCGGTCACCACATCCCGATGGCGATGCTCGGAACTTTGATCTTGTTGTTCGGCTGGTTCGGATTCAACGCTGCATCAACATTTGCGGCAACCGATGTTCAGTTCGCAACAGTTGCAACCAACACCGCAATTGCGGGTGCCTTTGGCGCAATCACTGCAATGTTCTGGATCACCAAGCGTTCAGGCAAGCCCGACCCCGGCATGATGGCGAACGGAATGTTGGCTGGCCTTGTGGCAGTCACTGCACCGTGCGCATTTATTGCACCATGGGCTGCGGCAGTTATCGGAATTATCGCTGCAGTGTTGGTGATCGAAAGCGTCTTCTTTGTTGAGCGCAAGCTCAAGTTGGACGACCCGGTAGGCGCAATCAGCGTTCACGGTGTTGGTGGACTTTTTGGAACACTCTGTGTTGGCATCTTCTCGAACGGTAGCTACGGCGCAGGTTGGAACTTGTCAGACAGTGACGGAGTCAAGGGCATCATTAAGGGTGACTGGGGCCAGCTTGGTGCACAGGCACTTGGTGTTGCAGTGATCGTCGTAGTTATCGGCGGTATCGCTTACACATTCTTCAAGTTGCAAGACATCATCTCGAAGAAGATGGGCAAGGGCGGTATCCGCTCAAGTGAAGAAGACGAATTGGTCGGTCTTGACATTCCCGAGATGGGCGTTTACGCCTACCCCGAGTTCGTGAAGAGCTGACGGAACGACACGAGAGGAACACAACAAAATGAAACTCATTACAGCAATCGTGAAGCCCTTCAAATTGGATGACGTGAAAGATGCCCTCAAGGCAGCCGGCGTCCAGGGCATTACCGTCAGTGAAGTGCGAGGCTTTGGCCGTCAAGGTGGCCACAGCGAGACCTACCGAGGAGCGGAGTACAAAATCGACTTCGTCCCCAAAGTTCGTCTTGAACTCGTGGTTGATGACAGCAGTGTCGATGCTGTCATCGCAGCAATCAAAGCATCAGCAAACACCGGAAAAATCGGCGACGGAAAGATCTGGGTCTCATCAGTTGAGCGCCTCGTTCGAATCCGTACCGGCGAAGAAGGACCTGACGCCATTTAATTGAAAGCAAGACAAGAGCTTGCTGGCCTATCCGCTGGCGGCAATCACGGAGAAGGTTCTCCTCTCCGGTAGGGGCAGTCCCCGAGTTGACAGTTCGCTGTCGGCTCGGGGACATCCTCTTTTATCCGCACACTTCTTTTACATTGCTGAAACAATTGAGCAATCTGCGTTTCGTACGGTTCTCCCATCAACTCATGCCCCGAGTTGACAACAGATCACACAACGATCAGGAGAACCAATGGACAGCGGCAATATGGCGTGGGTACTGATATCAGCAGCCCTCGTACTTTTCATGATTCCCGGCCTCGCATTTTTCTACGGAGGAATGGACCGAAGTCGAAACGTACTGAACATGTTGATGATGAACTTTTATTGCGTTCTCATCATCCCGATTTTGTGGGTCGTCATTGGCTACTCGCTTGCGCAAACCCCTTTTGATAACAGTTTCATTGGTGGATTTGACTCATTCTTTTTGAAAGACATCACGGCAGCTGGTGACGGAATGTCATTAGCCACGATCGCGTTTCTCGGAATGTTCGCGGCCATCACACCTGCATTGATCTCTGGCGCCGTTGCCGATCGAATGAAGTTCTCCGCATGGGCAATCTTTGTACCCATCTGGTTCCTCTTGGTGTACGTGCCCATTTTCAAATGGGTATACGGAGGCTGGTTAGGTCAGCGTGGATCAATTGACTTCGCTGGCGGCACCGCAATTCATGTCAACGCCGGAATCGCCGCACTCGCTGCAGTCTTGGTGCTCGGCAAGCGACGCACTTCGCCGACTCCCCCGCATTCAATGCCGCTTGTCATGATCGGCACCGGAATCTTGTGGTTTGGTTGGTTTGGTTTTAATGCTGGTTCAGCACTTGCTGCTAACGGCCAAGCTGCTCAAGCCTTTATGAATACCTTCTTGGCCGGTGCTGCCGCAGGTCTGGCATGGATACTGATCGAGTGGAAGCGCGATGGTCATCCCACCAA
>JBEDJE010000124.1:0-5551 GCA_041172985.1 Actinomycetota bacterium | reverse complement strand
AAACCTTGAGTCGTATCACGTTGACTATTTACATCGTGACACTTTGTCAAACTTGGTTTTACACAATCCCATTTACGACAGTTTCGGCAAACATGCCCGATGGGGATTCCCGACAACCGGAACCGAAAAAGTGGTTGACCTTCCCGAAGAACATTGGCCGCCAACAATGCCTGTCAGCATCATTCACACGCTGTTCCCCAGTGTTGTTTTGCTCGAAACTCCGGTGAGTTGTCAAATGTTCCGCGTCTATCCTGGACGCAATGTCAATGAGTGCACCGTTGACCTCACCGAGGCTTCACTGAAGCCCATTGCCAATGAAGAAGATCGCGATGCCCGTAAACGTGGCGCAGATTTTGCGGCGCTTGTCGTGGGTACCGAAGACTTCCCGGCTGCCGAACAGTGTCAACGTGGAGCAGAAATCGGGCTCACTAACTTTAACTTTGGTAGTAATGAGCCGATGCTGCAGCACTGGCATCGCACCTGGCAGCACGCTCTCGACAACGCATAACTTCTACGAAAGTCACTTCACTTCATGAATACACCAAATGTCATTTCAATTATGCAGGCGCTCGCCGATAAGGCAGCCGAAAACCCCAATCGCACCGCAATTACTTGCGGTGATGAATCAGTGACTCGTGCAGAACTTGAATCGCGTACGAACCGCCTTGCACGTGCGTACGCCGAACGTGGTGTTTCATTTGGCAGTTTTGTCACGGTTGCTCTACCAAACTCAGTTGAGTTTTACGAAGCATGCATTGCTGCATGGAAGCTTGGTGCGATTCCACAACCGGTGAGTTACCGTTTGCCAAACCGCGAGCGCGAAGCCATCGTTGAACTTGCCGATTCAGCGCTCGTCGTTGGTGCCGAGCAATCGGCCCATCCTGGCCGTGTCACATTGCCTGCGCATTTTGATGCCTCGGCTTACGATGATTCGCCTTTGCCCGACGTGACCTCACCAGCAATGAAGGCACCAACGTCAGGTGGTTCAACCGGGCGACCGAAATTGATTGTTGCTGGTGATCCCGGCATCGTCAGCGTGGGTGCACCAGGCATGGGTCAGCGCGTTGACGGAGTCGTGTGCATTCCAGGACCGCTGTACCACAATGCTCCCTTCTCGTTTGGTGCTGGTTCGCTTTTCCACGGCAACCATTTAGTTCTCTTGCCTCAATTTGATGCCGAAGCAACATTGGCTGCGGTCGACAAGCACAGTGCCGATTGGATTTTGTTTGTACCAACCATGATGTCGCGTATCTCGCGTTTGCCCGAAGATGTGAAGAACAAGTACGACCTCTCGTCGCTTTCAACTGTTTGGCATATGGCAGCGCCCTGCCCGCCATGGTTGAAGGAAGTGGCTCGGCGGCGAAAAGATCATGGAGCTCTACGCCGGAACCGAAGCACAGGCCGTCACCATTATTCGTGGCGATGAATGGTTGGCTCACCGCGGTTCAGTTGGCCGTTGCGTCACTGGAGAAATGAAAGTTCTCGACTCAGAGACTTACGAAGAACTTCCTCGCGGAACGATTGGCGAAATCTTCATGCGCAATACCCGAGTGACGTACAAGTACCTCGGAGCCGAGGCCCGCAAATCACCAGACGGCTGGGAAAGTCTCGGAGACATCGGCAAGATTGACGAAGAGGGCTATATCTATCTCACCGATCGTCGTGGCGACATGATCTTGTCAGGTGGAGCCAACATCTATCCCGCAGAAGTTGAGGTCGCCTTGAGCGAACATCCCGATGTGGTGTCGTCGGCGGTCATTGGTTTACCCGACGAAGATTTGGGCAACCGCATTCATGCGCTTGTGCAGGTTTCAAAGCCGATCAATGAAGATGAATTGCGTTCGTTCTTGAGCGAACGTCTCGTTCGTTACAAGGTGCCACGCACATTTGAGTTCACCAGCGATGCGGTTCGCGACGATGCTGGCAAAGTACGCCGCTCGGCTTTACGCGACGAACGCTCGTAGAAATTCAGCTGAACTTAACGGGCAACGACTGAATGCCGCGCACGAACGATGCGTGGCTATACACCGGCTTGTAGTTCGGTTCAGCAAATTCAATTGTGTTGGTGCGCTTGAACAACTCGGTGTAGATCGAGCGCAGTTCTAATCGCGCCAAACTTGCGCCAAGACACAAGTGCGGGCCCCAACCAAACGCAATATGCGGGTTCGGGCTGCGCGTCACGTCAAACGTATGTGGTTCAACAAACATGTCTTCATCGCGATTAGCCGCGGTGTAGTTCATGATGACTTGTGAACCTTGCGGAATCTTGACTCCACGAATCTCGACATCTTCAGTCGTGACACGAACCATGTTGATGATCGGCGTGACCCAGCGCAAGCACTCTTCAATCGCCCGCTCAAGATCTTCAGGAGAGCGTCGGGCTATTGCCATCTGCTCGGGGTTTCGAATCATCGCCTCTAGCCCACCCGTGATGACATTACGAGTTGTCTCGTTGCCGCCAACTAAGAGAAGCAACGCATTACCGACGACGTGCTCGTCGTCCATACCACTGCCATCTTCTGCAGCGACGACCAGTTTGCTCACTAAGTCATCACCCGGATTCTTTTTGCGATCTTCAATCACTTCAGAGATGTAGGCGTAGTACTCAAAAGCCGCGTTAACGACATCGTCGGTCACGTATTTGGGATCATCGGCACCATTGATCATGGCGTCGCTCCAGTGTTGCAACTTGTCGTAGTCGCTTTCGGGTGCACCGAGCATTTCGCCAATCAAAGTCATCGGTAACGGACGGGCAATGTCGGCAACGATGTCGCATGTCCCACGAGAAACAGCAGCATCAACTAAGCGACGAGCTACTTCTTCAACATGAGTTTGATAGGCCGCCATCTGACGGGGTGTAAAACCGCGAGCAACTACTCGACGCTGATCAGCATGTCCTGGATCATCGCTGTCAATCATCGAGGGCTGCACAACACCATTGGGTCGAGAGCCAATGATGCCACTAGCAAAAATCTGTGCCTGCCGTTCGGCCAAACGAATATCTTCAATTTTAGTTAATGCCCAGATGCCATTGACATCTTGGTACACCGGCTCATTTCGACGGATCCACTCAAGAGTCGGAAACGGATCATTTTGGTACATGTCGCGGTCGAGAATATTTACCTTCACGTGTTGAACCTTAGTCATAAGAAAGTGCCAACTTCTAGGGCATGTCACAGTCAAAAGGTGCAACTTTGGTCCCTAGACCAGCCAAAATAGATGTGTGAACCGTTTGACCTCTTTATCTCTCGCCTCTGCCCTCATTTTCGTGACCATTGGCTGTTCGAATCGTGGCGGAGAGACCGCCCCACTTGAATCTTCGCCCACCGCCTCAACTGAGGTCTCAAGCGAAACCACCGAACCGACTTCGTCGCTCGCTGTCATGTTTGGTGACCTTGAATCTCCTTGTGGTCCAGCGATTGATGGCATTGCCCCAGTTGTCACCGCCGACGAAAACGGTGGATCGGCTGATGCGATTCAAGTAGCAACGCCTTCAGATAAAGGAAACTCGTTCGTTCCCGGACTCAACGGCGAACTTTACGATGCGGGCATTGCATTTGAAGGATGGTGTAACGCTCAAGGCGGCATCGCCGGAATGCCATTGAAGGTCATTGATGCCGATGCCAAACTTTTTGAGGTTCCAGTGCAAATGGAAAACGTTTGCGCAAATGCATTCGCTATGGTCGGCGGCGGTTGGGCGATGGACGATCAAGAATTCCCGCGTTTCCACGAGTGCGGAATGATCGATATTGCTGGTTTCGTGGTGACGGCAGGCAAATCACAAGCTGACAATACGTATTCTCCGAGTCCTAACCCTTCAAACAAAAAAGATGAAGGCTGGTTCAAGTGGGCGGTCGCTGTCTATCCAGAAGCGATGCAACATTTTGCAACTGTCTACAGTGACATCCTTACAGCCCAAGTTGTTGAGCAGCAATACCGCGAAGCCGCTGCCATTATTGGCGGAGTCACCGTCGTTGACCAGGTTCCGTACAGTTCAGTCGGTGAAACTTCTTGGTTGCCCATTGCACAAAGGCTGAAAAATAGTGGCGTACGTGCAATCAGCCTGGTGGGAGTGCCCGAAGTTCTTCCGCAACTTACAAAGGCGCTCCAAGAACTTGGTTACAAACTCGATCTCATCATGGTTGACGCCGGTTTTTATGCCGACGTGCTCATCAATAATGGCGGGGATAGCGTGGAAGGTGTCGTCATACGTACAGGTTTCTCATTATTTGAAGAAGCCGACCGCGTACTTGCTGTTCGGGATTATCTCGACATGATGAAGACATACCGCCCAGATGGCAAAGTTGCGGGCCTTGGTATGCAAGGAACATCAGCTTTCTTACTCTTTGCAACAGCTGCAAAGAATTGCATTGTTAATAACGCTGGTGTCCTGAGCCGCTCATGCATCATTGAAGAAGTCAGCAAAGTTGATCAGTGGACTGGTGGCGGACTACATGCGCAGTCAAGCCCGGGCACCAATACTTCAAGTCCGTGCTACCAAATGATCACGATCAAAGATGGCCAATTCACTCGCCTGTATCCACCGCTCAATCCAACCGACACCGATCGCGCCCTGATTCCGACAGCCACGATTACTGAAGATGGTTGGGCTTGTGATGAATCAACTTTGATTGAACTCACGGGTGATTATGGCGATGTCAGTATCGGCAAAATCGCCAAATAAATCAGATCTTTTCGACCTGAACCTGCGTGTCGTAATAGGCAACGCCGCCGCCGTAGTTGGCAAGTTGATCATTGGTCAATGCGTTCACTGACTTTGTGTCCTTAGTACGCGAGCCGACCCAGCCAAACGGCACGACCACGACACCGCTGCGAACGCGTCCGCCGTCGGCAGATATACGGGCAATGACATCAAGCGAACCACGATCGTTAAAAACACGAACACGTTCGCCGTGAGAGATGCCCCGCTTTTCAGCGTCGTGAGGATGAATCTCACAAAACATTTCACCTTCAGCTTCGGCGTGGTGGCCAAGATGCGAATATGAAGAATTCAGGAAGCGCACATGGGTCTTTGGGGACATCAGGTTCAACGGATATTGCGAGTTTTCATCAATTGCCATTTCGGTTCCGACGGCGTACGTCGGCAGAGCTGGTAGCCCAACTGCAGGCAGCCCATGATTGATCAGCATTGCTTTACCCGATGCTGTCGAGTATCCGCCCTCGGCGTAAGGCTGCAGATTTTCGGGCAAAGACAATCGCACAAAACCATCGTTACGCAACTTTTCAATATCTAGATCATGCAGTGCACTCAAGATAAGTGACTCGTCGTCTTCAAATAGTTCTGGTTCGGTGAATCCACATGCTCGAGATAGTCGCCGCCACAATTCGGTATTCGCGACACTCTCACCTAATGGCTCGATGGCTTTGTGATTCCAACCGAGATAAAGATGTCCCCACGAAGGGACAACATCTATCTGTTCAATTTGAGTGCATGCCGGAAAAACCACATCAGCGTACTGCGCGGTGTCGGTCATGAACTGTTCAGAAACCACCGTGAACAAATCTTCCCGCTCAAGTCCCTGACGAATCA
>JBEDJE010000123.1:0-4711 GCA_041172985.1 Actinomycetota bacterium | reverse complement strand
CGTAGTTCGTCCATGTATTGGCGGCCTAGATAAGCCACGGTTTAGTGGCTCTGCTGCGTATCGCGCATTGGTCCCACGCAAGTTCGTGGAAGATCTACCAATTGATGTCACCAACCGCATGGGTCCAGACCGTCATGTGGTGAGCTATTTCATTGGACGTAATCGCAGTCACCTCAACCTGGTCTGTATCTCTCCTGAAGATTCGTGGGAAACCGAATCATGGACAGAGCAAGGAACATTGGAAGATCTGTATGCACGATTTGAAGGTTGGTCGCCTGAACTTCTCGCACTGCTTGCCCGAGTTGAAGAACCAATTTTCCGCTGGGCCTTATACGATCGCGAACCACTTGAACAATGGGGAATTGGCACAACCACATTGCTCGGTGATGCTTGCCATCCCATGCTTCCCTTTATGGCTCAAGGATCATGCCAAGCAATTGAAGATGCAGTGGTGCTGGCACGTTGTCTAACTGATGTGAGCACTAGCGATACTGCGCTTGCCCTTCGTCGATATGAAAATGCACGTCAGGGCCGCACTGCTCAAGTGCAAATGTCATCATTGATGAATCGTGACCTGTTCCATATGGTGGATGGGCAAGAACAAAAAGATCGGGATATGTTTTTTTCGCTTTCGCCACCAGGAATGTCAATTCTTGATTGGGTCTTCGAATATGACGCACTCACTGTTGCCATTTAGGCCACCTCAGAGATTCAGCAGCTGGTGATTGCTCGTGCAATTTCTGGCTTGCGAATTGAGTAACGAATCGTTAGAACGTGACCGACATGAGGTCACGACCTACTAAGACGTGCCCGGTGTAGCCACCTGCTTTGACATCATCTGAAAACCCTTGTTCGTCGACTTCATTTTGCGGTGGCGGCCCAAGATGGGTGAGCATCAAGGTTTTTACTTGTGCGCGTTGTGCCATTGCACCTAGTGCAATTGAGTCGGCGTGATAATCAAGAATTGACTTGATGCGGGGAATATGTTCGATGACAAACGCGAGCGGGGCGCGACGAAATGCCTCATGAACGAGGACATTTGCGTGTTGACTGAAATCTTCTACTTCTTGGCACACGCGTGTGTCACCAGAAATCACTACCGAGCCGTCAGGCGTGGTGACTTTGTACGCAACTGCATCTGGCACTGGTTCATGGTGCACAGCGACAGATTCCACCACTACTGCGCGATCTGGAGAAGCCCACACCTCTACGGGGGTGAATGAAGCGGGAAATTCTTGAGCATCAAGCACTACTTCGCGTGATCCCATGTGCTCGCGTCGAAGGTGGATGTCTTCGTCGTATGGTTCGAGCATTCGTTTCACGAAACGTGCAGCTCCTCCAGACGGCGCAAAGATGGACAGAGGGGTAGCTACCTCATCAAATTGAGTCTCAATCCATCTTGATAAAACTAGTTCTGCTAATCCGAAAACGTGATCGCTATGAATGTGAGTGATGAACACTGCATCTAGATCAGCAAGTCGAAGACCCGCTTCAATCAACCGATTACTCGTGGCGCGACCTGCATCAAATTGCACAACGACATCTTTATATTTCACAAACACGCCGGCTCCTGCGCGACCAGGTGTAATGGGTGGGCCGCCAGTGCCGGTGAGAGTAACTGTCGTTGCCATATGTAAGGCCCTCCAAAGGATTATCAGGTGCTGCAGGAATCAATCTTCTTTATGGGATCAGATTATCCGATGCTCAATGTGTCGATCAGAGAGAGACATCATGACAAAACGGCTCAAGTTATTTGCTCTGCGATGAGGGCACCTCAGAAATTCAGCAGTTGGTGATTGCTCGCAAGAACTTGTTTCAACTCGGCAAGAGAAGCTCGGCGTTACTCACGAAGAATGCTTCAATCGCCGCATCACCGAGCGGTGTGATGTCGGCGGCCATGCGACCAATTGGGTCAGTGCCACCTTCAGGGTGTGGAAAGTCTGTCGAAAACGCGTAGATCTCTGACATCCCGTAGCGCTCAATTTGTCGAGCCGTGCGCTCCCAGAAAAATGGTGTCACGCGAATCTGGTCGACGAATACTTCGCGCGGAGTTCGCTGCAAACTTTCACGTAGACGACGCGATAACGCAAGCCGATCTTCAAGCAGATCGACAAACGGACCAACCCACATTGCGCCAAGTTCAATGACACCAACTCGCAGACTCGGATGGCGGTCGAAAACGCCACCGTAGATCATCGTTGCCAAATAGTTTTGTGCTGCGAGATGCATAGTGGCCAACGTGTGCGGACCGATCGGTTCACCAGTCGAGAAGGTGCCAGGTCGCAACAAGTCGGCATCACCCCACGCGTTGCTGGCAAAGAAACCATCTTGGCCGCCGATGTGCAAAGTGACGGGAAGTTCTGCTTCGGCGAGTAACGCCCATAGCGGGTCAAGTTCGGCTGCGGCGGGTGAGCGGCCGCCAGGTGCGATGCCGTCTTGGATGAAAACTGCTCGTGCGCCACCAGCCGCAACTCGCTCGGCTTCGGCGATTGCACCATCGATTGTCGTCAAGTTGAGCAATGCGGTTGGGCGCAAGCGTCCGCGACCAGATTTTGTCCATTGCATGACCGTGTCGTTGTATTCGCGCAGTACGACACCAGCATTCGGGTGATCAGACCACGCGGGCATCGCCAAAACCACCTGCGGAAATATCAGTTGACGCTCGATGCCCATCACATCCATTGCCGCCAAACGGCCTTCGGGGCTAGACGCACCAGGTGCAGCGGTACCTTTGGTGGTCCACACCGACTCGGTTGTGAGGTCGGGTTCGTCGGTGGCATCAAACAACGGGATTCCAGCGAAGCGTTGGCCAAAGCGCGCAGTTGCGTCACCGAATACCTCACCCCAACGAGAAATCGGTACTTGCAAATGACTATCGAGGTCGAGGATGCGCCCGTGAACGGCGGTCAGCGTGGTCGTCATGTAGTCAACCTAATGGAAGGCGCCTAAAAATCAGAATAGAAGACACCATAAAGATTCAGAAGTTGGTGATTGCTCGGGCAAACTTTGGCCTGCGAATTGAGTAATTCGTAGACCAAATTCGGCAATTTCAGTTGAGAGTCATCTGATTATGGGGCACTCAGTGCGTAGCATAAGGACTCGTATGTCTACTCTTCCCAACGCTGCATTTTCCATCTCTCTCGATTGTCAACTCGACAATGTGCCAGGCACCCTCGGACGGTTGTGCGGCGCCATTGGTGAGGCCGGTGGAAACATCGGAGCTCTTGACGGTTTTGATGTTCGTGGTCCGGTTCTTCGACGCAGTCTTGTCGTGCACTGCCGAAACGAAGAGCACCAAAAGACAATCGTTGCAGCGGTGCAAAAACTCGATGGTGTCACGGTCCTCGACTGGTGGGACCGAACATTCCGCATGCATGAGTCTGGGAAGGTTGAGGTCATCAGCACAGCTCCTGTGAATGACCGTGATGATTTGTCAATGGCATACACGCCTGGCGTTGCTCGCGTCTGTACCGCAATTGAAAATGATCCATCGCTTTCACACAAGTACACCATCCGCAAAAACACTGTTGCCATTGTCAGCAACGGGACCGCGGTACTCGGTCTCGGCGACATCGGTCCAGAGGGCGCAATGCCCGTTATGGAGGGCAAGGCTCTGTTGTTTAAAGAGTTTGGTGGCGTGAATGGTTTCCCCATTTGCATCAATGCTCGCACTGCAGATGAAGTTGTCGATTTTGTACAACGCATTGCCCCAACATTTGGTGGCATCAATCTCGAAGACATCAAAGCACCTGAGTGTTTCGAAATTGAAGAACGTCTCCGTGCAAGTCTTGACATTCCTGTCTTCCACGACGACCAACACGGCACAGCAGTCGTCACATTGGCAGCGTTGTGGAATTCACTGAAAATCACCGGCAAGAAAATGGAAGACCTCACTGTTGTTATCGCCGGCGTTGGCGCAGCCGGTGTTGCCATTGGCAAGATTCTTTTGAATGCTGGTATCGGTGATGTCATTGGTTGCGATCGTGTTGGCGCCATTTACACCGGCCGAGGTGAAATGAACTCGGCGAAAGAATGGTTCGCAGCAAACACAGTCGCGAAAGATGGGAACCATTAGCGATGTCATGAAAGGCGCCGACGTATTCGTCGGAGTCAGTGGGCCAGATCTCATTACCGCAGCCGATGTGCGTTCAATGGCAAAGAATCCCATTGTGTTTGCCATGGCCAACCCAAACCCAGAAATTCGTCCAGAGCAGGTCGATGGTCTTGCCTCGGTCATGGCAACGGGTCGCAGTGACTATCCGAACCAAATCAATAACGTGCTTGCTTTCCCCGGCATCTTCCGTGGAGCGCTTGACGCGAATGCAACAGACATCACTGAAGGCATGAAATTGGCAGCTGCTATTGCCATTGCCGAGTCGGTCTCTGATGCCGAGCTTTCACCAGATTTTGTGGTGCCATCAGTTGCCGAGCTTTCACCAGATTTTGTGGTGCCATCAGTGTTCAACAGAACAATTGTTGAACGTGTTGCACCAGCGGTTGCTGCAGCTGCCATCAAAGATGGTGTGATCCGCAAGTCGTAGAGCAGGTATTCGCTTGGCAATCACCCGTCTGCGCATTGAGTAATTCTTCATTGAGGTTTGGTTATCTCGCTTCAAATGATTGGGTAGAATTTGGGCGTGTCCAAGATTTCTTCGCCAATTGACGAGATGTATCTCGAAGGTCTTGAGATGAAGCGAGCCCAAATTCGACG